>JBOHWA010000178.1:0-2094 GCA_050735855.1 Binatia bacterium | reverse complement strand
CCTCGTGATCGTGGGTGACCAGGACGACCGTGGTACCGCTGTGGTTCAGGTCGCGCAGGATGGCGAGGATCTCGTCCGCCGTGCGGCTGTCGAGCGCGCCGGTCGGCTCGTCGGCGAGCAGGACCCGCGGCCGGTTGACCAGCGCGCGGGCGATGGCGGCGCGCTGGCGCTGGCCGATCGAGAGCTCCATCGGCCGGTGCGCCAGGCGGTGCCCGAGGCCCATCTGCTCGAGGTGGGTGCGGGCCGCGGCACGGCACTCGTCCGGCGCCCGCCCGGCATACAGCGCCGGCAGGGCGGCGTTCTCCAGAATGCTCAGCTGCGGCAGCAGGTGGAACGACTGGAAGACGAAGCCGATCTTGCGGTTGCGCAGGCGCGAGAGCTGGTCGGGGTCGAGGCCCGAGACGCGCTCGCCGTCGAGCTCGTAGGTGCCGCCGTAGTCGTCGTCGAGCAGGCCGAGGATGTGCAGCAGCGTCGACTTGCCCGAGCCCGAGCGCCCCATGATGGCGGTGAACTCGCTCGGCCGCACTGTCAGGTCGACACCGCGCAACGCCTCCACCGGCGTGGCCCCCCGCTGGTACGTCTTCACCACGCGCTGCAGGCGGATGACCGGCCGCGCGACGTCGAGCCGCGGCGGCACGGAGTGGAGGGGCAACGGGCTGGTCATCGGGCCGGAATGTAGGAGGCCGGGGCCGGGCGGTGCAAGACGGCGGTGTCGATCGAGCCGGCGCCCTGGCGCCGCTCCGTCGGCGCCGTGCGTGCGGCAAGTGCTCGCGTCCAGGCAGGCCCTGGAGGGCGCCGCTCCGTCGGCGCCGTGCTCGCGACGACTACCCCGCCACACCGCCCCCGGCGCCGAGGGACCGGCGCCCTCCAGGCCGGGCTCGCCACCGACATCCTGCGCACAATGCGGGGTCAGCCCGCTGCAGGCGCGTTGGGCATGGCCTCGACCCGCATGCCGTCGTGCAGGGCTTCGACCGGGCCGATGACCACCAGGTCGCCTTCCGCCAGGCCGCTGGTGATCTGCGACGCGGTCACGCTGGTCAGGCCGAGCTGCACCGGGAGAATACGCACGCGGTTGCCGTCGAGGCGGTAGACGGTCGAGGCGCCGGCCTGGGTCGTCACCGCGTCGGCCGGCACCTGCAGGGCATCGGCGGCCTCGGCGACGACGATCTCGACGTCGACCGTCATGCCCGGCACCAACCCGTCCATCGGCGGCTCGAGCCGCGCCAGCGCTTCGGCGACCGAGCGGCTCTCCTTGACCACGACGTTCGGGACGATCTCGGTCATGACCCCCGACCAGGTGCGCCCCGGGAAGGCGTTGGCGCTCACCCGCACCGGCTGGCCCGGCTGCACGCGGCCGAGATCGACCTGGTCGATGTTGGCGCGCACGCGCAGATGCTCGAGGTCGGCGATCTGCAGCAGCAGGTCGCCGAGGCGCACCATCGCCCCCTTCTTCACCTGCGTCTTGTAGACCGTGCCGCCGAACGGGGCGCGCACCGCCGTTGCATCGCGTTGCGAGCGCAGCTCCTTGATGCGCGACTCGAGCGAGGCGACGCGCAGCGGCACGTCGCGCTCCAGGTACGCGAGGTGCGCGTCGGCCTCGACCGCCGCGCGCTCGCTCACCGTGTACGCATCGCGGGTCAGCGCGCCTTCCTTGAACAGGGTCGCGTCGGTGGCGACGCGTGCCCGCGCCTCGGCCGCCTGGGCGCGCGCCGCGCGCAGCGATTCGACCGCCGCCAGCCGCTCCGATTCGGCGCTCGCCAGCTGGGCGGCGACCAGGCCGGCGTCGAAGCGGACCAGCTCCTCGTCCGCCTGCACCACCTTGCCGGCATCGGGGATCGCCACGATGCGGCCGTCGAGGCGCGCGCGCACCTCGATGTCGTCGACCGGTTCGACCTTGCCGTTGGTGGCGACGACGACGCGCAGCGGCGCCCGCTTGACGACGACGGTCTGCACCGTCGGGGCCGGGCTGCGACCGCACCACATGGGGATCAGGCCGAGCGCGACCAGCGCCGGCAGCACCCACAGCAGGCGGCGCCAGCCCGGCGCGACGGGCGTGTCCTCGCGCGCGCTCACGGCGCCTCCTCCTCGGCCGGC
>JBOHWA010000177.1:0-4430 GCA_050735855.1 Binatia bacterium | reverse complement strand
GCCACGGTCGGCGCCACCGCCGTCGCCAGCGCGGAGACGCCTGGCAGCGTCAGGGCTGGCGCCGCGGCGCCCGGCTCTGCACCGGTGGGCGCCCCACCGCCCGGTGCGGCACTATCGGGTGCGGCCCCGGCGGGAGCGGCCGGCACCTGCGCACCGCCGCCCTGCAGGACCTGGCTGCTCGGCGGCGCGTTGCCGGCGGCCGGAGCCGCCGGTTGCTCGGGTGCGGCCGGCGCCTCCCCTGCCGCGCCCGCGTTGCTGGCCGACAGCGGCTGGTTGCTGCGGCCGACATTGCCGACCGGGCCGCTCCCCGAGCCGGAGTTGGAAACGCAGAGCTTGGCGGTGTTGGTCAGCGCCGCGATCGCACCGCCCTCAGGGTCGCTCGCCTGCGCGTTGCTCATCTTGATGTCGCAGCATTGGCCGGGCGCCGCCTCGGCCTGGAAGCGGCAGCAGTAGAGTGGACCGTCGGCCATCGGGTCGACGTCGGTGAGCGACAGCACCAGCGCGCGATAGACAAAATCGCGCTGCGGGATCAGTTTGCCGCTCAACTGCTTGCCGTGCGAGCCGGCGGCCGCGCAGTTCGAATCGTCCAACGTCGCGCAGGCCCCGTCCCAGCTCAGATCGTTCTGCGTCCCGGCGACCTTCTCGCCGTTGGTCGCCAACGACACGCAGATGGTGCCGAAGTCGCCGGGGTTGGACACCTGGGCCGACGACGCCGACAGCGACACCGCCGCCGAGGCCGGTTGGGCCAACCCGGCGAGCGCGACGACGGCGCAGGCAAGGACGGCCGACCGGGTACGCACGAAGTTGCGGGAGCGATCCATCGTTGCAGAATAGCCGCGCCACGCCGCACCGTGCAAGGCGACGGGGTGGCGCTGGCGCGTGCAACCCAGTAGAAGCGTCGAGCCTCATGCGCTCGGAGCCCGCCCGATGATGCTGCGACTCGTCGCCGTGGCGCTCTGCCTGCTGGCGCCCCGTCTGGCGGTCGCGCAAGCGCCCGATTGGCGGCGCGTCACTGACGACGCGGCGCAGCTGCTGTCGCAATATATCCGCATCAACACGGAGAATCCGCCCGGCACGACGGTCGAATCGGCCGCCTTCCTGGCCGATCTGCTGGGCGCCGCCGGAATCGAGACCGAGATCCTCGCCGGCGCGGTGCCGGACAAACCGATCCTCGTCGGCCGGCTGCGCGGCCGGCGCGGCGGTGGCAAACCGATCGTGCTGCTCAACCACATGGACGTCGTCCCGGCCGATCCACAGCGCTGGACCTTCCCGCCGTTCTCCGGCGAGATTCGCGACGGCCTGATCTACGGCCGCGGCGCCATCGACATGAAAGGCCTGGGGATCGCCCAACTGATGGCGTTGCGCCTGTTGGCCGAGCGCGGCGAGCGACCCGAGCGCGATCTGGTCTTTCTCGCGGTGCCGGACGAGGAGGTCGGCGGCACGCACGGCGCCGCCTGGCTGGCGCAGAACCGCCCCGACCTGCTCGACGCCGAAGCGGTGTGGGACGAGGGCGGCATCGGTGCCACCGATGTGCTGCCCGTCCCGGCCCTGTTCATCTCGGTGACCGAGAAGCAGGTCCTGTGGTTGCGCCTGGTCGCCGAAGGGCCCGCCGGGCACGCCTCCCGCCCGTATCCCAACGCCGCGCCGCGCAAGCTGACCGCCGCGCTGACGCGCGTCCTCGACGCGCCGCCGGCGCCGCGGCTGACGCCGGTGACGCGCCAGGTGTTCAAGCGCGTCGGCCGCGCCGTGCCGGGCTGGGAGGGCTTCGCCATGCGCCGGCTGAACAACCCGGTCGTGTGGCTCTTCGCCGACGGCTTGTTGCAGGGCGAGCCCTGGTCGGCGGCGATGACGCGCGACACCATCGCCCTCACCATGCTCGACGCGGGCTACAAGCCGAACGTCATCCCCGAACGCGCCAGCGCGACGCTCGACTGCCGCCTGCTGCCCGACACCTCGCCGCAGGCGTTCATGGCGCAGCTCACCAAGACGATCGACGACCCCGACGTGCGCATCGAGATCCTGCAATCGCCCCACGCCGCGCCGGTATCGCCCACCGACACGCCGCTGTTCGAGGCCATGCGCCGCGCCGCCGCGACCGTCTACCCTGACGTCGTCATCACCGAGTCGATGACCGTCGGCGGTACCGACTCGCGCTTCTTCCGCCAGCGCGGCGTGCCCGCCTACGGGTTCTTCCCGGTGATGCTGCCCAAGCAGCTCACCAGCACCGTCCACGGCGTCGACGAACGGCTACCGGTCAGCGATCTCGGCAAGGCCGTGCAGGTCATCTACACCGCGTTGAAGACCCTCTGAGCGCCGGGCTCAGGACTTCTGCACGCTGGCCAGGCGATCGAGGTAGCGGAACAGGGCCTCGATGCCGTCGGGGCAGAACGGCGCCTGGTGGCTGCGCTCGACCACCTGATCGAGGTCCAGCCACTCGCCGGAGACGATCTCCGCAGCCTGCAACGTGACCGCGCCATCGTAGGTGCAGCTGTAGATGCGGCCGTTCACCCGGTGCCCGTCGGCGTCGTAGCGGAAGCTCAGGATCGGACGCGGGTCGACACCGGCGACGCCCAGCTCCTCGGCCAGCTCGCGCCGTGCCCCGTCGTCGTAGCTCTCGCCCGCGGCCACCACGCCGCCGACGGCGACGTCGTAGTGTGACGGGTAGACATCCTTGTCCGCCGTGCGCAGGTGGACGAACAGCTGGCCCTGCGAGTTGAAGACCAGAATGTAGGTGGCGCGGTGGCGCAGCCGCCGGGCGCGCATCTCGGCGCGCGTCGCCTGGCCGATGACGTTGTCGTCCGCGTCGACGACATCGACCAGCTCGTCGGCCGCCATCTACTCGTCCCGCGCGCCCTCGGCCTGCAGCTCGCTGACCCATTGGCCGAGCGCTTCGAGGAACTGCTTGCGCAGCATGCGCTGGCGCGGCGTCAGCTTCGACAACGCCTCTTCCTTGGCCTTCGCCGGATCGCCGCTGACCAGCTCGCCCTCGTCCGAGACGACGGTGAGCAGCATCGACGTCTTGCCGTTCCAGTCGTCGGTGACCGGCAGGCCGAAGTCGCGCAGGGCCAGCGGCCAGGTCGCGTCGACGTCGAGCCAGTTCCCGTCGACCCCGATCTGCAGATAGTCGTGCAGGTCGAGGATCTCGTTCTTGTCCAGCAGGCCCTGCATGTGCGCCGGGAAGGGCAGCGGCGAATCGTTGAAGCGGTGCGAGCAGAGCATGTGGCGCACCGGCAGACCCTGGCGGCGGAAGAGCTCGCCGAGCAGGTAGTGTTTGCCGGAGCACGAGCCACCCTGCTGCAGCACCTCGACTGCGCTGCGGCTGGCGGGATACCGATACGGCAGATCGCGCACGCGCTCGAACAGCGCGATTCGGGCAGCCACGGGGTCGCGCCCCCGTGTCCATTCCTCATAGGCGGCCCGAATCGGATCGTCGTTCATCCTGCCTGCTCTCCTCGTCTCTCAACCCGTTCGATGGCCACGCCGCACACCCGCCGGCGCGGCGGTGCATTCACCGCGGCTCTCCGCCGACCTGCACGGCGAAGCGCGCCGCGTCCTCGGGGGTGTTCACGTTGCGAAAGGCTTCGTCGGCGCCGGCGACGCCGGCCATGACCGCCTGGGGGACGTACTCGGCCTCGACCTGCGGCAGGAAGTCGCGCACGGCGCGCGCCCCGCCGGCGATCGCCGTGGCGATGCGCGGGCGCAAGCGCGCCGCGTAGATGGCGTGCAGCGGCTCGATGTCGCCGTCCCACCACGGGACGATCGCGTCCTGCTCGTCCAGGCGCGAGACCAGATAGCGGATCGGCTCGACGCGCAGGAACGGCATGTCGCAGGCCGCGACGAAGGCGTACGGCGCGTCGACCCGGCCGAGGCCGGCGTGCAGGCCGCCGAGCGGTCCCAGACCGGGCAGCTCGTCGCCCGTCACCTCGACCGCAAAGCCGGCGTACTTGTCCGGCGTATTGCTCACCACGATCACCTGCGCGAAGCACTCGCGCAGCACGCGCAGGGTGCGGGCGAAGACGGTCTCGCCGTCGACCCGCAAGAACGCTTTGTCGCGGCCGCCCATCCGGCTGTTGCGGCCGCCTGCGAGGATGACGCCGGCGACGCGGGTACTGAGCCAACGGCTGGAGTGCTCAGTCATGAGCTGACACGGGGCAATGGGCGCGACCGCAAGCGACAGCGGCTGAAAACTGCGGCGGAGCATAGAGAGGGTCTGCCATGCAGTCAAGCCGCATGCGCGCTGCGCCACGCCCTCGGGCGTAGTGGGTCGGTCTGACTCCGGCGCGCACCCTCGCCTGCCGCGTTCTCGGCACCGTCCTGCGCCCCGCGGACTTGCCTCACTGCCAGCGACATCCCAGCCTGGTGGAGGGCGCCGGTCCCTCGGCGCCGTGCTCGCCGCGCGCACCGCGGTTGGAATCAGCGCGGCGCCGAGG
>JBOHWA010000176.1:0-2881 GCA_050735855.1 Binatia bacterium | reverse complement strand
GGTCGGCACCGAGCGCCACATACTGGTTGATCTCGCCGCTGAACGCTTCGGCCGGCTTGGTCAGCCGGTCGAACCAGTCGGGATAGTGCAGCAGCTCGCGCGAGTGCGCCGACACGAAACTGGTGCGCATGCCGCCGCCGGTCATGTTCACGTGGCAGGCGCTGCACTTGTAGCCCTCGCGCACGGCGAAGTAGGGCTCGGCGGCCGCCGGACCGACACCCCACAGCAGCACCACGGCAGACAGACCGACGATTGCTCTCTTCACCCGATTCCCCCGCGAAAAAGTTCGCGCATTCTTGGTCGGCCGGCGCCGCAGGGTCAAGCGAACCGCGAGCGGGTTCCATTGCCCTACGGAACGGCGCTGCGCGCCGAAGCGCGGGCGGGCCGCCCGCGCCCAGCACGGAGCGCCGTATCAACTCCCGCCGTGCGACCGCCCAGTTCGCCAGCTGGGGTCGGTCGTCACTTGAAGCGCGTGCCGCTCCCCGCTGGGAGCGCGGGCGGCCCGCCCGCTCTTCGGTCCGGTTGCGCTAGCGCGGCTCCACCGGTGGACACAGCCCGGCGGCGTCGCGCCTGGCGCGCGCGGCGGGCTCCGGCAGGCGGGCGGCCTCGAAGTTCTGCGCCAGTGCCAGCAGCCCGGCGCAGCGATGGTCGCGCACCGGCGGAGCGTCCAGCCCCAGGCGCACGCGTTCGGCGCCGTCCGGAATCACCGCCCCGGGCGTGCCGAGGTGGCGATAGAGCTCGACCAGGCGCGCGCCGACATCGCGGTTGTCCGGATCGAGGGCGAGCGCCGCGAACAGGCTGGCGGCGGCGTCGTCCCAGCGCCCCGCGGCAGCCTGCACGGCGGCGAGATCGACCGCGGTCTGCGCGTTCCACGGATCGAGCCGCCAGGCGTCGGCGAAGCGCGCGCGCGCCGCCTCGAAGTCGGCGAGCCTGGCCTGCGCCCGCCCGAGTTGCAGATAGAGCTGCACATTGCCGTAGTCGGGGATCGCGTCGTCGGCGACGCCGCGCGCCCGCATGCGCTGCCGGAAGGCGTCGTTGCCGACCTGATCGAGCCCGCGCGCCTGCTCGAGGACGCGCACCGCTTCGCGGTAGGTATCGGCGGCCGCAGCGGGCTGCGCCGCGGCGACCTGGTCGCCCTGCTGCAGCAGGTAGCCGCCGAGATCGAGCTGGGCGAGCAGGTAGTCCGGCTCGATGGCGAGCGCCCGGCGCACCGCGGCAATGGCACCGTCGAGGTCGGGGGGCGCGCCCTCCCGGACCAGCGTCGCGGCGTACGCCATGTGCGCTTTGGCGCTGCGCGGCGCGGCGGCGACCGCACTCGCCCACAGCGACGCATCGTCGGTCCAGTCGCGATTGCGCTGCGCCGTGCGCCAGCCGCAGGCGAGCAGCACGACGGCGGAGGCGGCGAGCAGGGTGCGGCGATGGCGCTCGCCGGCGAGGTGATGGGCGGCGACGGCGACGGTGCCGGCGAAGCCGACGAGCGGCAGGTAGAGAAAGCGGTCGGCCATGATGCTGCCGATCGGCACGATCAGGTTGGCCGTCGGCAACACCGCGACGAAGTAGAAGAGGATCAGAAAGCAGAGCGCTGGCTCGACTGGCCGGTGCGGCTCGCCGGCGCCGAGAGCGGCGGGGCTGCTGTCACCCGGGGGCCGCCGCTCGTCGCCGGCGGGGCGGCGGTCCCGAGGGCGCCGTTCGGGGGCGGCGGGGAGGTGGTCTTCGACTGGAGGGCGCCGGTCCCTCGGCGCCGGGGGCGGCGTGGGGCGGCGGTACAGCCACACCACCGCCCCGAGCAGCGCGCCGACGACGGCAATCGACAGCAGCGTCCCCGCGTCCGGCGGCCACCCGCTCAGCGGCACCTGGTTGGCCGAGTAGTCGGCCGACAGGTGCACCGGCCAGGCCAGCGTCCAGAGCTGCAGCCCCAGCACCTTCAGCGCCGTGGCGCGCCCCGCCCAGAACTCGGCGGCGAGGATCGGGTTGTCGAGCGCCGACGCCTCCGCCGGCCAGCTCTGTTGAACGACCCACCAGCGCGCGACGCCCACGCCTGCCAGCACGGGTACGAGCACCCATCCGTCACGCCCCAGCGCGCTCGCCCAGCCGGCGCGGCGCGGGCGCTGCGCGACCAACTCCCAGGCGAGGATGAGGATCGGCAGCACCACGGCGCTCTCCTTGCTGAGCAGGCCGGCGAGGAACGACGCCGCCAGCGCGGCCCGCCAGCCCCATGCCGCGGCGCCGCGCGCGGTGGTGGCGCGCACATGGCAGAGCAGGCCGGCGAGCACCGCCAGCGCGGCGAGCAGGTCGGCGCGGCCGACGATGTTGGTCACCGCCTCGGTCGCCACCGGGTGGAGCCCGAACAGCGCCGCCGCCAGCCCGGCCGCCAGCGGCGCCTGGCCGAGCTGCAGGATGAGCGCATAGACCAATGCGGCGCAGGCGACGTGCAGCAGCAGGTTGACGGCGTGATAGCCGGCCGGGCGCTCGCCGTTGCCGAGCACGCTGTAGTTGAAGAGATAGGAGAGCGTGGCGAGCGGCCGATAGAGGCCGTTGACCGCCGCCGGGTGCCAGTAGTCGTGCGTCAGCAGGGTCGCGACGTTGGCCGCCGTGGCGGCGCGCAGATGCGGGTTGTCCAGGATGATCGCGCGGTTGTCGAGCGCGAAGCCGGTGGAGAATGAGTTGGCGTAGGCGACCCCGATCGCCAGCGCCAGGGCGATCAGGACCGTGCCGTGCGACCAACGGCGGCGGGAAGCGGCAGCGCGCGCGTCGCGCTTGGCAACAGGCGTGGCGATGCCGCACCGCCTACACGATGCCCCACCGCCGCTCAACGCCCCGGAGCGGAGCTCGCACGGAGCGCGGCGGCCCTGGAGGGCGCCGGGCCCTCGGCGCCGGGGGC
>JBOHWA010000175.1:0-2567 GCA_050735855.1 Binatia bacterium | reverse complement strand
CTCCAGGGGGCCGCCCCATGTGGCGGTGGCGTGGAACGCAGGGGGGCCGCCCCATGTGGCGGTGGCGTGGAACGCAGGGGGGCCGCCCCATGCGGCGGTGGCGTGGAACGCAGGGGGGCCGCTCCATGCGGCGGTGGCGTGGAACGCAGGGGGGGCCGCCCCGTGTGGTCGGGCGGCGGGGAACGCGGGAAGGCGCAACGCCATATGCGCGACGCCGACGCCCACACGGCCCCGCCTTGAACCCTTCCGGCCGGGCAGATAGTCACAGCCGATGAGCAAAGCGAACGATTTCCTGCGTTTCCAGGGCACGTCGGGCTACATCGCGTCGGGCCCGCTGGTCGATGCGGTCAATTGCGCCATCGCGCTCGAGCGTCCGCTGCTGCTCAAGGGCGAGCCGGGCACCGGCAAGACCGTGCTGGCGCGCCACGTCGCCGAGGGGCTCGGCATGCCGATGCTGTCGTGGCACATCAAGTCGACCGCCAAGGCGGCCGACGGCCTGTACGTCTACGACACGGTGCAGCGCTTGAACGACAGCCGCTTCGGCACCGGCAACGTCGCCGACATCAAGGCCTACATCAAGCTCGGCCCGCTCGGCCGCAGCTTCGCCGCCGACGCGCGCCACGTGCTGCTGATCGACGAGATCGACAAGGCCGACCTCGAGTTCCCCAACGACCTGCTGCGCGAGCTCGACGAGATGCGCTTCACCATCACCGAGACCAGCGAAGAGGTCGCCGCCAACCATCGGCCGCTGGTGCTGATCACCTCGAACAACGAGAAGGAGCTGCCCGACGCCTTTCTGCGCCGCTGCATCTTCTACTACATCGAGTTCCCCGACGTGGCGCTGATGCGCCAGATCATCGCCGTCCACCATCCGCACCTCGACGCCAAGCTGCTCGACCAGGTGCTGATCAAGTTCTACTGGCTGCGCGAGCAGAACGAGCTGCGCAAGAAGCCGTCGACCTCGGAGCTGATCGACTGGATCAGCGCCCTGCTGCGCAGCGGCATCAGCATGGAGAAGATCGAAGCCCACATCCCGTTCATCGGCGCCCTGCTCAAGACCGAGCAGGACGTCGACGCGCTGAGCCGCTTCGACCAGAAAGGCGGCAAGTACCCGGCGCGCTGGGCCGACCTTGGGCCGCGGTTCAACCAGTAGGAATCGGATTCACCGCGGAGACGCGGAGTCGCGGAGCCGGTCGGGCTCGGCAGAGAGCGATCGAAATTGTAAGTGAAGCCATGGTCAGTCTGACTGATGTTCATCCCTTGGCGGAGACCCTCAGCGCGTCTCCGTGCCTCCGCGTCTCCGCGGTGAAGTCCCTCTGAGATGTTCCTCGATCTCTTCTACGGCCTGCGCGACGAAGGCGTCCCCGTCGCCATCCAGGAATGGCAGACGTTCCTCACCGGGCTGGAGCAGGGCTTGGCGGGCTGCAGCCTGCTGCGCTTCTACAATCTCGGGCGCGCCTGCCTGATCAAGAGCGAGACCTACTTCGACGCCTACGACAAGGTGTTCGCGCGCGTCTTCAAGGGCGTCGAGGGCCAGTTCGGCGACGACATCACCGAGAAGGTGATGGACTGGCTGCGCGAGGCGAAGGACTTTCCCGAGCTGACGCCGGAGCAATGGGCGGCGCTGGAGCAGCTCTCGTCGGATGAGCTCATGCGCCGCTTCCTCGAGCGGCTGGGCGAGCAGACCGAGCGCCACGACGGCGGCGACAAGTGGGTCGGCACCGGCGGCCGCTCGCCCTTCGGTCACGGCGGCGTGCACCCGACCGGCATCCGCGTCGGCGGCGAGGCCAAGAGCCGCTCGGCGATGAAGGTGGCCGAGGAGCGGCGCTTCAAGGACTACCGTACCGACGAGGCGCTCGACCTGCGCCAGGTGAAGGTCTCGCTGCGCCGCCTGCGCCAGCTCACCCGCACCGGGCTGGCCTCGGAGCTCGACCTCGACGAGACAATCGACGAGACCTGCCGCAACGCCGGCGAGATCGAGATGGTCTTCCGCCCGCCGCGCCGCAACAACGTCCGCGTGCTGTTGTTGATGGACGTCGGCGGCACCATGGACCCGTACTTCGAGCCGGTCAGCCGCCTGCTGACGGCGCTGCACGAAGAGCACGGCCTGCGCGAGTTCCAGCCCTACTACTTCCACAACTGCATCTACGACCACGTCTACACGCGCGCCCGCATGGCGCGCGCCGACGCGGTGCCGACCGGCGACATCCTGCGCAAGCTCGACAGCCGCTGGAAGTGCGTCATCGTCGGCGATGCGTCGATGCACCCGGCCGAGCTGCTCGAGCCCTACGGCAGCATCGACCCGCGCATCTCGACCCCGACCGAGGGCCTGGTCTGGCTGCAGCGCCTGCTCGACCACTTCGAGCGCACGGTGTGGATCAACCCCGAGGACCACCCCTACTGGGAGGGCTCGCACACCGGGCGGATCATCAAGAAGCTCTTCCCGATGTACCACCTGAGCGTCGACGGCCTCACCGAGGCCATGCAGGGGCTGGTCGGCGCGCGCAAGTAACCGGCAGCGGATCGAAGAGCGGGCGGGCCGCCAGCGCCCCGGCAGCGCGCAAGCT
>JBOHWA010000174.1:0-2453 GCA_050735855.1 Binatia bacterium | reverse complement strand
GAGCGGCGCCTGGCGGCGCAGCGCGGCCTCGATGCGGCGGCGGTCGCCGCTCGCCGGCAGGCCCAGCTCAGCGATGGGGAGCGCGCCAGCCGGGCCGATGTGATCATCGACAACAGCGGCGCGCTGCCAGCGCTGCGGGCCCAGCTCGAACAGCTGTGGCGCGCGCGCCGCTTGACGGCGTGATGCTCCCAACCCCCAGGTGGGGTTGGCAATCAGGCGGCCTGACGGAGCTGCTTGCCCTTGACCATCGGGCGCTTCATCCGGCGGCGCACTTCGCCGCGAATGGCGCTCGCCGAGAGGTGGAACTGCGCGCACACCGAGTCCAGGCTGAAGGCGCTCGAGTCGGCGTCGTAGGCGAGAAAATACGCCTCGGCGTCGGCCCGCACGGCGGGGCATCCGCTCTCCAGATCGGAGAACGCCTGCTCCAGCACGGCCAGCATCAACACTTCTTCGGACATGAGGCTGCGGGAATCGATCTGCGGGGTGAGAATTCTGCCACGTACCATGCGCCTGCCCTCCATCTCGGCAGCGGGAGAAACAAGAGCAGTGCCAGATAGGTAACTGAACAAAAAACTGCCCTTTGACATGCGAGCGCGACAAAAATGGCGCTACGCCAACGCACAAAACGCCAGAATGTGACGAAATAGTGCGATGCAGCCTGCCTGGCCAGTTGATCGGCCAAGTGCTGCCTCAGATCGCTTTGCTCAAAAAGGAAGAGCAAACCACGGATTACCCAGGAATTTTTGAGGGTTCCCTGCGTGAAATCCGTCAATCCGCGCAATCCGTGGTCGGCTGCTGTCCTTGCTCGGCAAAAGCCGCCTCAGGTTGCCGCGCAAGTTGACCGATCGAGCAGGTGTCATAGAGTCTGCAGCACACGGGCTTTCTCAGCGACCACGGACAGGTCACGGCGTCATCGCGGCGGCGGGCGGTCAGTGCAAGGAGGAGCGATGGCGGAGGCAATCGGCCTCAAGGTAGACGATCCGCGCTTCTGGGACGCAGGCGATCTGCGTCAGGAGGTCGACCGGATCTTCGATATCTGCTGGGGCTGCCGCCTCTGCTTCAAGTTCTGCGGCAGCTTCCCGACCTTGTTCGAGCTGATCGACGGGCAGACCGAGCGCATGCGCGACGAATATCTCGCCGCGCATCCGGAAGTGGGCGCCGCGGCCGATGCGAAGCGCCAGGCGGCCGCGGCACAACCGGCGCCGGCGGCGCACGAGCACGAGGGCGAGGTCGGCGTCACCTACGGCGACGAGCTGCCCGAGTTGCACGGTCAGGCGAGCAACCTGAGCCACACGGAGGTCGACCGGGTGGTCGACCTCTGCTTCCAGTGCAAGCTCTGCTACCCCAACTGTCCGTACACGCCGCCGCACGACTTCGCCCTCGACTTCCCGCGCCTGTTGCTGCGCTGGAAGGCGCACCGCACGCGGCGCGACGGCGTGCCGGTGCAGGCGCGGCTGATGCGCGACACCGAGGCGATCGGCCGCCTGGCGAGCGTCGCCCCCAGCCTGAGCAACTGGGCCCTGCGCAACCCGGCCAACCGCGCCGCGATGGAGCGCGGCCTCGGCATCCATCGCGGGAAGTTGATGCCGACCTATCACGCGGAGACCTTCCCGCGCTGGTGGGAGCGGCATCGGCCGCAGGTGGAGGCGCCGCAACCCCTGCGCGACGGGGTCGAGTCGCCGACGCCGCTGCGCGTCGCCCTCTTCTCCACCTGCCTGGTCGACTACAACGACCCGGTGGTCGGCCAGGCGGCGGTGCAGGTGCTGGAGCACAACGGCGTCGAGGTGGTGCGGCCGGCCGGCCAGGTGTGCTGCGGCATGCCGTTCCTCGACGGCGGCGATCTCGACGCGGCGGCGAAGAAGATCCGCCACAACCTCGCGCTCTTCGCGCCCCTGGTCGAGCAGGGGTACGAGATCGTCATCCCGTCGCCGAGCTGCAGCCTCATGGTGCGCGAGGAGTTTCCGCAGCTCGTCGCCGGCGCGCCGGCCGACCTGGTGGCGCAGCACGCGCACGATCTCGACGCCTACCTCTACCGCATCGCGCGCGAGGGCCGCCTGAAGCGCGATTTCACCCGCCGCTTCGGCCGCGTGCAGTACCACGTGCCCTGCCACATTCGCGTGCAGAACGTCGGCATCCGCGGCCGCGATCTGCTCAAGCTGATCGCCGACGAGGTCGACGCGGTGCAGGAATGCTCCGGCCACGACGGCACCTGGAGCATGCAGAAGGAACATTTCGCCGACTCGCTGCGCTGGGGCGAGAAAGCCTTCGACGGCATGCGCACCGCCGCCGGCGAGCCCTGCGCCCTGGCCTGCACCGACTGCCGCCTGGCCGCGCTGCACATCGAACAGGGCGCCGCCCGCAAGACCGTCCACCCGGTCGTCGCGCTGGCGCACGCCTACGGGCTGCCCGCCGGGGCGGGGTTGGAGAGCAAGGCGGCGGAATAGGCTGGGGGG
>JBOHWA010000173.1:0-1939 GCA_050735855.1 Binatia bacterium | reverse complement strand
CCGCCGCGCCGCTCGACGTCGCGCTGGCGCTCGCGCAGCGCGCCGCCGGCGGCGATCCGCCGGCGCAGATCGAGCTGTTCTCCGACGCGGCGCGCGATCAACTGGCACCGCCCTGGCGCGACAGCGTCGCCGTCTTCCCGGTCGGGGAGACCGACGACAACCTCGCGATCGAGGGCGTGCAGGTCTTTCAGGGGCGCTTCCAGGACCATCGCGAGGCACACGCCTTCATCGCGGTGCGCAACTTCGCCCGCCGCGAGACGCACGGCATCCTGACCCTCCAGATGGACAACGCCATCTTCAGCCGCCGCGGCTTCTCGCTCGCCTCGCGCAGCGTCGGCGGCTTCCCGCTGCCGACCCTGCCGGGCGCCGGCATCCTCAGCGCGTCGCTCGAGGTCGACGACGCGCTCGCAGTCGACAACCACGCCGTGGCCTGGGTGCACCCACAGCGGCCGCTGCGGGTGCGCGTCGTCTCCGATACGCCGAGCCTCGGCCGCGAACTGCAGCGCATCGCACGCGCCACCCCGAGCCTGATCATCGATCTGGTCGCGCCGGCCGCCTATGCGGGGGCCGCCGGCGCCGACATCGTCCTCTTCCATCGCGTCACCCCGCCGCTGCCCGACGACGCCGCCAGCCTGTACGTCTTTCCATCCGCCGACGGCGGCCCGTTCGCCCGGCGCGACCCCATCGGCCCGCTGCGCGCGGTCGACTGGAACGCGCAACATCCCGCCCTGCACGGCCTGCGGCCCGAGCTCCCGTTCGCCTTCCCGCGCGTGCAGGACGTGACGGTGCCGTCCTGGGCCGACGCCCTGCTCAGCGCCCGCTACGATGGTGCCGACGTGCCGCTGATCTTCGCCGGCGAACGCGGCGGCCACCGCCACGCCGCGGTGACCTTCGATCTCGCCACCGACAGCTTGCTCGGCGCCGATCACGTCAACCTGCTGCTGCTCTTCCTCAACCTGCTCGAATGGCTGGCCCCGGCCGAGGAGGCGGTACAGATCGTTCACACCGGCGATGTCGCGGTCGTCAACGACCTGCCGCCGCTGCCGCGCCACATCGTCGACCCGCACCAGCACGAGACCACCCTGCCCGCCGACCGCACCGCCACCATCGACACGCCCTACGCCGGCGAGTACCGCGTCGCCGCCGACGGCGCCTCGGCGCGCATTTTCGCCAACTTCATCGACCCACATGAATCGGATATCGGCCGGCCACCACAGGCGGCATTCATCCCGCCAGCGCCACCTCGCGCGGCGGCGGCGCGTGTGCCGGGCGCCGGGTTCGCCACGTGGCTCTATGCGGCGGCCGCGGCGCTGTTGCTGCTCGAGTGGTTCGCCGCGCGGCGGAGGGCATGATGGACGCCCCCGGCCTGTCCTACCTGCTGGCCAACCCGACCGCGCTCGGCCTCACCGTCCTGCGCCCGGCCCTGCTGCTGCTGCTCGCCGCGACGCCGGTGTTCTTCCTCTGGCCGGCGCGCACCGGATCGCCGCGCGCCCGGCGGGCCGCCACCCTGCTGCGCGCGGCGGCGTTCGCCTGCGTCGTCCTGGCGCTCGCCGGCGTCCGCCTGACCGCGCGCATCCCCAGCGATCATCTCACCGTGGTCGCGGCCGTCGACGTCTCCGACAGCGTCGATGCCGCCGGCCGTGAATGGGAACGCCGCTACCTGAACGAGCTGCGGCGGCGCCTGGCGCCGGGCGACCAGCTCGCGGTGCTGCGCTTCGCCGGCGACGTCGAGTTGCTGCGGCCGCTCGACGGCACGGCGGCGCTCGATACGCTCGGCACGTCGTCCGCCAGCGCCACGACGGACGTGAGCGCCGCCATCGCCAGCGCCATGACCCTGCTGCCGGCCGACGGCCCGCGCCGCCTGCTGCTGCTCACCGACGGCAACGAGACGCGCGGCGACGCCCGCCGGCAGATCCCCTGGCTACGCGCCGCTGGGGTG
>JBOHWA010000172.1:0-6519 GCA_050735855.1 Binatia bacterium | reverse complement strand
CGCCCGGACCGGTTTCGTCGAAGATGCCGTCGGCGTCGAGATCGCGGTCGTGCACGAACACATCGGTGATGCCGTTGCCGTCGTTGGATACGAGGTTGGTGGCGTCGCTGTGGAAGGTGACGAAGCGGCCGTCGGGTGAGATGCCGCCGATATCGTTCATCGACGGGCCGTCGGCCTGCGTCCCATCCGAGGCGACGCTGACCCGCACGGTGGCGCGCTCACCGGGGCCGGTTTCGTCGAAGACGCCGTCCGCATCCGCGTCGCGGTCGTGCACGAAGATGTCCGCACAGGCGCCCACCCAGCCACCGAAGCAGGTGTTGGTGTCGTCGGGTACGAGGTTGTATGCGCCGCTGGCAAAGGCGACGTAGCGTCCGCTGCCGGAGATGAATGGGGAGAAGAAGCTTGGTCCGGTGCTCTCCGCTCCAGCGCCGTTGACGCTCACGCGGGTGGTCGAGCCGCCGACGCGGTCATGTACGAAGATGTCGAAGACGTTGTTGGTGTCGCCCGGCACGAGGTTGGTGGCGTGGCTGGCGAAGGCGACGTAGCGCCCGTCGCTCGAGAGCGACGGCATGATGCTGTCCTGGGTGCCGCCCGTCGCCTGCTGGCCGGCCGAGTCCAGGTTGACGCGGCTGGTCTGCTGCACGGCGCCCGCCGCCTCGACGCTGCGAAAGAACACCCGGTTGTTGGAGACCACCAGGCTGCGATCGTTGATCAGCGGCGCCGCGTCGGCGCTCAGGGGGGCCAGCGCATCGGTGATCTCGCCGTCGCCGAGCCGGTAGACGCGCAGCAGGGTCTCGAAGATGCGGCCGTTGGCGTTGCGGTCCACCGCCCCTTGCAACGGCTCTGGTTCGAGAAAGGCGACGAGGTCATCGTCGAGCGCCACGGCGGGGAAGCTGAACGGCGGCTGGCGCACGCGGGCGATGGCGCGCGCCTGACTGCCCCCCTCGCCGATGGTTTCGATGTTGCCGGTGCTGCGATCGGCCAGCTTGATGACCGGATCCGTCTTGTCGCCGTCGCCGTTCAGGTCGACCTCCGGCTCGGCGATCGCCTCTTCCAGGACGAAGGCGTTGAGCGCCGCGCTCTGGTTCAAGCCGTCGAGCGGCACCGGGTCGAGGGCGGCCATGGTGAACGACCCGCACTGTCCGCCGGGGCAGTCGGCGTCGTCGTCGCACGCGCCCGTCGGGCTGCTGCCGCCGATGCAGGCACCGCGGCGCAGCAGCACCGGGCCGACGCCGGCGAGCAGGCGGCTGCGGAAATCGAACAGGCCGGCGCCGCATTCGCCGCCCGGGCAGTCGAAGTCGGTCGTGCACGCGGCGCCGCTGGTGGGGCCGCCGGCGCAGGTTGGCGGCGTGCAGGGCTGGCCGGCGCAGTCGGCGTCGGTGAGACACGGCAGCCCGGCGTTGGCGCCGCTGTCGCATTGCGGCGACGGCGCCAGGTGGCGGGCGACGCGCAGGACCGTCTCGGCCGCGTCGGTGGAGCCGAAGAACGTCGCGACGCCGGCGGCGGTGGGATCCGTCTGCGGGTCGAACAGGGGCGGTAGCTTGATGCCGCCCTGGGTGTACGACCCGAGGCTGGCGAGATCGGGCACGTGGATCGGTACGCCGCGGCCTTCGAAGGCCTCGACCGAGGTGCTGGCGCGCAGCAGGCGGGCGATCGGGACCGCGTCGCGGTCGACGCGCACGCCGCGCCAGTCCATCGGCACCAGAATGTTGCCGCGCGCATCGACGGTGAAGCGCAGCTCGTCGACCAGGCCGTTGCACGGCGTCGACGGTGTCGTGCACAGGCCCTGGTAGTCGTTCGGTGGCGGCAGGGCCGTGAAGTGGGTGAACGTCGGGTCGGGCTGGCCGTTGCAGGTGCCGTTCTCGGCGTAGAGGGCGTCGACGCAGGCCAGCAGCCCGCCGGCCCGGCTGCAGGGCTGGCTGGCGAGGCTGCACGGCAGCGGTGCGCCCGCGGCGGTGACGGCGACAGAGGCCGGACCGGTGAAGGTCAGATCGTCGCCTGGGGGCGCGAACTGCTCGTCGGTGTCCGGAAAGCGGAAGCGCAGGGTGCGCTGGTCGATGGGCTCGAGGCCGAGCGGCCCCCCGGGGCCGTTGACCGTCAGGCAGAAGGCGTCGGCGACGTCCGGGCGCGCCACGCAGCTCGGCAGGTCGACCGCACCACAATCGGTCGCCAGCGCCACGACGTGGCGCTGGCCGCCAGCCGGCGGCGTGAAGACGACGGTGACGACCGCGCCGCTCGCCAGGGCCGGAAACCCCGCCGAGCCGTTGTGGCAGGCGGGGTCCAGCGTGATGCGGACCCAGTCGCCGGGACGGGCGAAGGGCCGATCGGTGGTTCCCATGGTGCCGCGGAACGACTCGACTGCCGGCGGGATGACGTCGCAGCCGGCGTCGACCCGCGCACCCCAGGCCAGCACGGCGAGCACAGCCAGGAGCGCTCTGCCGGCACGGCGGAGGCTCCCACGTTGTCCATTGTCCCCGGAAACCCTCGCGCGCATCTACTGGCCGCCTGAACTAAACAAGCTCACCACCATGTGAGTCAAGAATCATCTTCTCCGACAGACAGGAATTTCATCGACGGCCCTGCAGCCGTCGGAAGGACGTGACCAGGGACGGAACAATTGTTCCATCTGATTGAACGAAAGGAGTGGGGGCAGGGTGGGCGAGGCAGCAATCGTCGCCGCGGCCGTGCCGGATCGGGGGGCTGGCGTGAACACGTGTTCCACCGCGCGCTACGCCTCACCGGTCGACGGGACGGAGCAATTGGCAAAGTCGCAGCGAATGAGTACGGAGGCGTGGTCGACGAGGAATGGGCGCGACTGACAACAACGGAACCGGCAGCAGTGCCGTCACCACCGGCCAGGCGATCCATTCGCCGCTGGTCGGCCGTGAGGCCGAGTTGCAGCTGCTGCGCCAGCACGTGGCGCAGGTGCTCAGGGGCGACGGCGGCATCGTCAGCTTGGTCGGCGAGGCGGGGATCGGCAAGTCGCGTCTGGTCGCCGAGGCGTTTGCCGGCCCCGAGATGCGTCCGGCGGCGTTGTTGGTCGGCCGTTCCCTGGCGGTCGGCCAGAGCCTGAGCTTCCACCCGTTCACCGACCTGCTGCGCGGTTGGGCGGGCATCGCCGGCGGGGTCGACGATGCCGCGGCGGTGGCCGGGCTCGACGAGGCGGTGCGCGCGGTGTGCGGCGCGGCGGCCGACGAGATCGTGCCCTTCGTCGCCACGCTCATGGGCCTGCCGCTCAGCGGGGCGCCCGCCGAGCGGGTGCGCGGCATCGAGGGCGAAGCGCTGGAGCGGCTGGTCTTCCGCGCCGTGCGGGCGCTCTTCCAGCAGCTGGCGGCGGCGCGACCGCTGGTGCTGTTCTTCGAGGACGTGCACTGGGCCGACCGCTCCTCGGTGCAGTTGATCGAGCAGCTCATGCGCCTGGTCGGCGAGCGGCCGATCCTCTTCCTGCTCGCCTTCCGGCCCGAGCACATCGAGACCGGCCAGCGGCTGCTGAGCGTCGCGCGCAGCCAGTATCCGCTGCAGCAGCGCGTCGTGCGGCTGCAACCGCTCAATCCGGCGCAGAGCGCGCAACTGGTGCGCAACCTGTTGCGCAGCGAGCACCTGCCGGCGGCACCGCTGGCGCGCATCGCCGAGCAGGCGGCCGGCAGCCCGCTGTTCGTCGAGGAGGTGGTGCGCGGGCTGATCGACGACGGCACGATCCAGCTGCGCGACGGCCAGACGCGGGTGACCGATCGCCTCGAGTCGATCGCCGTGCCCGGCAGCGTGCGCGAGTTGATCGCGGCGCGCGTCGAGCGCTTCGACGCGCCCACCCAGCACCTGCTGCAGGTCGCGTCGGTGATCGGCCGCGGCTTCTTCGGCCGCGTGCTGGCCGCGATCGTCGGCGACGATCCCCATCTCGATGCCACGCTGCGCGGCCTGACCGAGCGCGGCGTGCTGATCGAGCGGCGCACGCGCCGCACGGCGGCGCACGCGCGGCGCACCTTTGCCGTCGAGACCGAGTACGTCTTCCAGCACGCCCTGGTGCAGGAGACGATCTACGGCGCGCTCTCGCCGGAGCGGCGCCGCGATCTGCACGCCCGCGTCGCGGCGGCGATCGAAGCGCTCTTCGGCGAGCGGCTGCGCGATTTCTACGGCATGCTCGCCTACCACTACGGTCGCGCCGAGCGCCTGGAGAAGGCCGAAGAGTATCTCTTCAAGGCCGGCGAGGATGCCGCCCGCGCGGCGGCCTCGAGCGAAGCGCTGGCGTTCTTCCGGGAGGCGTCGCGTCTGTACCTGCAACTGCACGGCGGCGGCGGCGACGCCGCCAAGCAGGCGCGGCTCGAGCGCAACATCGGGTTCGCGCTGATGAACACCGGCCGCCTCGCCGAGGCGATGCCGCACTTCGATCGCGCCCTCGCCCACCTCGGCGACCCGATTCCGCCCCGCCTGCCCGGCGCCGTGCTGCAGGGCGTCGCCGATGCGGCGGCGGTGTTCGCGCGGCTCGCCGTGCCGGCGCTGTTCCGCTCCCCGGCCGGGCAGACGCGACACCGCGACAACCTGCAGGTGCGCTACGTGCGCATCAAGGCGCAGGCGACCAGCGATCCGACGCGCCTGGTGTTCGACTACTGCCGCGCCGTGCGCCTGCTGAACGAGACCGATCCCGCCGCGGTGCCCGACCAGGTGATCGGCCTCTACAGTGGCTTCGCCGCCATGTTCGCCTACTCCGGCCTGTCGTTCCGCCTGGGGCGCCGCTACCTGGCCATCGCCGACCGCCTGCGCCGCCCGGGCCACGCCAAGGACCGCTTCGACCACGACTGCCTGGTCTGCATCTGCAACTACCTCGAGGGCAGGTGGGACGACGCCGACGGCACCGTCCCTGACGAGGTGGTGACCGCCGCGCTGCGCCATGGCGGCCTGTGGGAGGTCAACACCTACCTCGGCCTCGACGCCGACCGCCGCCTGCGCCGCGGCGACTTCGCCGGCGCCCGCCGCCGGATCGAGCAGCTCGCCGACATCGCCGAGACCTACGGCTTCGCCTTCGCTCGCACCAACCAGATGGCGCAGACGACGCTGCTGCTGCTCGAGGAACGCCAGCTCGACGGCGCGCTCGACGCCGCGAACCTCTACCACGCCGGCGTCGAGGACGACCTGCTGCGCGTCCTGGCGCTCGGCTCGAAGGCCAAAGCGCAGGTCCTGCTCGACGATCTCCCCGGCGCCGGGCAGACCCTCGCCGCCGCCGAGCGCATCGTCCAGGCCGCGCCGATCATCCCGCCGTGGCACCTGAGCGCCTACGCCGTCGGCCGCCTGCACCACGACCTGGCCGCGCTCGGAGCGGCGGGTGAAGCCGAACGTCAATCGGCCCGCCAGGCGGCACAGCACAGCGCCCGCGCGGCGGGCCGCATCGCGCAGCGCGTCGCCGTCCAGCGCGGCGAGATCTACCGCCTCACCGCGCATCTCCACTGGCTGCTCGGCGACCCGCAGCGCGCGGCACGCTCACTGTCCGCCGCCATCGCCGAGTGCGAACGCCTCGGCGCCCGCCCGGAGCTGGCGCGTGCCCACGTCGACGCCAGCACCTGGGGTGTGGATCTCGGCGACGGCCGCAGCCTCGCCGCGCATCTCGCCCGCGCCCGCGAACTGTTCGACGCCTGCGGGTTGGCCTCCGACCGCACAGCGGTCTCCACCACGGCGCGCCGCGCCGCCTGACTCCACGGCGCGCTGACGCCGCGTGGTCAGCCCACCGCCGATGTCACGACCGGTAGCCGGGCGAGATCGGACCGGTCGGGCGCCGGTGCAATCGCTGACGCGGCAGCCACGCCGCCCCCGCCGAAGCGCCGCGCCGCCTCGTCGTCGGTCACCACCTCGCGCCGGGCCCGCTGCTCGCGCTGGCGCCAGATGCCGCCGATCATCGGGTGCCAGCCGCGGCGGGTGGCGTAGGTGAAGTAGAATTGCTGGGTCAGCATGCCGGCGCGCGACAGCGGGCTGAGCCCCGGCATGCGGTGGAAGGTGGCGATCGACCACGCCAGGCGGCGCCAGGTGAAGAAGCAGCGGTAGGCGTCGCGGTACTCGCGCGCCAGCTCGTCGGCGCTCAGGCGCGGGTGGGCGTGGACGACGTGGGTGGAGTCGTAGGCGTTGAAGTCGTGGTCGGTGATGCGGCCCGCGGCGCGTATCTCATCGTAGTCCTCGGTACCGGGAAACGGGGTGTGGACGAAGAACGACGCGATGTCGATACCGATGTCGGCCAGCGCCCGCGCCGCGGCGCGGCCGCAGCCGGGGCCGTCGTGCGGCAGGCCGATGATGTAGCCGCTGTGCACGCCGACACCGGCGGCGTGCCAGTTGGCCACCACGCGCCGGTAGCGCTCGGTCACCCGCGCCGTCGCCGCGTCCGCGGCGCCGCTGCTGCGGTGGCGGTCCTCGCGCTCCTGGTTGTGGAACTTCTGCACCAGCTCGAGGTTGGCGGGGTTGAACGACTCGAAGCCGATGAACACCTCGAAGCAGCCGGCTGCGGCGGCGAGGTCGACGAAGCGCCGGCTGCGCGCCGGG
>JBOHWA010000171.1:0-7397 GCA_050735855.1 Binatia bacterium | reverse complement strand
CAGACCAGCGGTGTGACCGCCGAGACGATCAATTTTGAGAATTGGTCGGTCATCGGGGCGCTCGCGGTCCTCAAGGGAACGGCGGAACGGCGTGGTGACGAGATCATCATCGAGGCACGTCTGTTCGATGTCGGGCAGCGGCGCCAACTCCTCGGCCGCCGCTTTCGCGGGCGCGCCGGCGACGAGCGGCGGATGGCCAACCGCTTTGCCGACGAGATCATCGGCCTGTTCACCGGCGAACGGGGACCCTTCGATTCGCAGATCGCCTTTCTCTCCACCCGCGGGGGGCGGTTCAAGGACGTGTATGTCATGGCGGCCAACGGCGAGGACGTCCGCCGGGTGACCTCCGACAACACCTTGAACCTCTCCCCCTCATGGGCGCCGGACGGCCGCTCGCTGGTCGTCACGTCGTATCGCAACGGCAACCCCGATCTCTTCGCCCTCGGTCTGCCGCGCGCCTCCTGGAGCAAGCTGTCGTCTCTGCGCGGCCTCAACCTCGGCGGGCATTGGTCGCCCGATGGGCGACGGCTGGCCGTGACCTTGGAGTACGACGGCAATCCCGAGATTGCCCTCCTCAATGCTGACGGCTCGCTCCTGCGCCGCCTCACCGACCATTGGGGCGTCGACGTCTCGGCGAGCTGGTCGCCGGACGGCCAGCAACTGGCCTTCTGCTCCGACCGTTCCGGCTCACCGCAGATCTACATCATGAGCGCCGAGGGCGGCACGCCGAGGCGCTTGACCACGACCGGGAACTACAACACGTCGCCGAGCTGGGCTCCGAAGGGGGACCGCGTCGCCTATGCGTCGCGCGTCGGCGGCCGCTTCCAGATCTTCACCGTCAAGACGGATGGCTCGGACGTGCACCAGGTGACCAGCGGGGCGGGCACCAACGAGGATCCAAGCTGGTCTCCGGACGGGCGCTATCTGGTCTTCAGCTCGACGCGACGCGGCAAACCGAAGCTCTACCTCTCGGACGCAAGCGGCGCGAATCAAGCTGAATTGACGGAGGGAAATGGCGGTGATACGAGTCCGTCGTGGTCGGGCTGGCTGGAATGACAGCGCGGTCCAAGAGGTGACGATGAACAGGTGGGCTGGTGGGTTGGCGGTGGTGATCGTTGCCGCGCTCGTGGTGGGTGGCTGCTCGAGCAAGAAGGATCCCGGCGACCTCGAGGGGCAGGCTGGATCCGGCGCGTACGGAGAAGAGAGTCTGTCCGGCGGTGCAGCGAGTGGCGGAAGCCTGGCCCTCGCCCAGCAGGGCAAATTGGGGGCGGGCGATACGGGGCCCTTGCGCGATGTGCGCTTCGACTACGACTCATTCGACCTCGACGATGCATCGCGGCAGACGCTGCAAGAGAATGCCGACTGGCTCAAGGATCATCCCGACGTCCGGGTCGAGATCGAAGGCCACTGCGACGATCGCGGGACGGTCGAATACAACCTGGCGCTCGGTGCCAAGCGTGCCGCGGCGGCGAAGAACTACCTGGTCGCTCTGGGCATCAGCCGCGATCGTATGACGACGATCAGCTATGGCGAAGAACTGCCGATCTGTCACGAAGAGACAGAGGCATGCTGGAGCGAGAACCGCCGCGCTCATTTCGCCGTGATCGGCAACTGAGCGGGCGACAGGAGTCGGCATGAGCAGGTCGCGAGCTGCGCTGTGTCTCGGGGCGCTGATGTGCGTGTCCGGATGTGCCACGCGCGCCGACTTCGAACGGCTGAAGCGCGATCAACAGGAGATGCGCGCCCAGGTCGCGGACATGCAGGTGTCACTCGACGGCGTCAATCGACGTCTCGACACCATGCGCTCGTCCATGGATGAAAAAGGCGGCGGTCGCGAGACGGCGGCGGTGAAGGGGTTGGAGCGGCGCGTCGCCGAGATGGAAGCGCGCCTCGCTCAGCAGCCGCCTCCGACCGATCCGGGTGTCGCGGCAGCCGGGGGGGACGCGGCGGCGCCCACCTTCCCGCGCACCGACGCGGCTCCCATCGCCCTGCGGCGCGACGAGCGGCTGGCACAGAGCGGCACGGTGAACGAGGGCTATCGCCGCGCCCTGCAGCTCTATCGCGAGGGACAGGCCGAGCAGTCGATCCAGCAGTTCCGCGAGTTCCTGCGCGCCAACCCGAAGTCGGATCTGGCCGACAACGCGCAGTACTGGATGGGCGAGGCGTACTACAGCCGCGGCGACTACAACCGATCAATCATCGAGCTGAACGAGGTTCTGCTCAAGTACCCGCAGGGCGACCAGGTGCCGGGCGCGCTGCTCGCGCTGGCCACCTCGTTTGCCAACTCCGGTGACAAGATCGACGCCAAGCTCATTCTGCAGAAGTTGATCAGCGACCATCCCAAGAGCGAGGAAGCAGAAATCGGTCGCCAGCAGTTGCAGTCGCTGGCCGACTGATCCGCACTGTCGGCGCGTCGCGGTCTGCGACCGCCGATCCGCGCGGCTTCCGCGCCAGCCCCGTCCGCCATGAAGGTTCTGCGCCATCTCACCGATGCCGGCGCGCCGACTCGTCCGCGCGTCGCGGCCGTCGGGATGTTCGACGGGGTGCACCTCGGGCACCGGCGGATTGCCGAATGCGTCGTCGAGCGGGCGCGCGCGCGGGACGGCGAGGCGTGGATCCTCATCGACCGCGCTGCGGACGGGGCGCCGTTGCGCCTCAGCACGGCGCGGCAGCAGATCGAGCTCTTGGCGGCGCTGGGCATCGATGTCGTCGCTTTCGTTCCACCCGTGTCGGGACCGGCGCCCGTACGGCGATGGGAGGTCGATTTGCTGGTCTCGGCCGCGCCCGCTGCTGCTGCCGGCGACGGCGTGGCGATCGATCGGGTGGCGTTGGTCGAGGTCGACGGCGTCGCGGTGACGTCCGCGGCCGTCCGCGAGGCGTTGGGGCAGGCGGACCTGGACCGGGCGCGGCGCCTGTTGGGCCGTATCCCGACGATCGGCGGCCGCGTCGTGCATGGGTTCCATCGCGGCGCACCGCTCGGCATTCCGACGGCCAACCTGCGCGTGCGGGGCGTGCACCTGCCGCCGGACGGCGTCTATGCCGTGCGCGCCCGCTGCCGTGGCGAATGGTGCGACGGGGTCGCCAACATCGGCTTCAACCCGACGTTCGGCAACCGCGTACGGTCGGTAGAGACCCATGTGCTCGACTTCAGCGGCGATCTCTATGGCACCCGGCTCGAGATCGGCTTCATCGCCCGCCTGCGCGGCGAGCAGCGCTTTCCCGACGTCCAGGCGCTGCTGGCGCAGATTCGCGTCGATATCGCGGCGGCGCGCGCACGGCTCGCGGACGATGGCGTCTGACCGCGAGGAGTACGCCTGGGTGGTCACCGCCGCGGAGGCGGGCGTCCGACTCGATCGCTTCCTCACCCAACGCGACGTGCTCGGCTCGCGGTCGCAGGTGACGCGATTGATCGGTGACGGCAGCGTGCGGGTCGGCGAACGGCCGGTCAAGGCCGGAACCGTGCTGCGCCAGGGGGAGCAGGTCGTCGTGCGGCGAGCGCCTCCGGCTCCGCCGGCCGCCCAACCCGAGGCGATCGAGCTCGAGGTGCTGTACGAGGACTCGTGGCTGCTGGCGATCAACAAACCGGCGGGGCTGGTCGTCCACCCGGCGCCGGGACACTGGCAGGGCACGCTGGTCAGCGCGCTGTTGCATCGCTGGCCCGCGGCCGGTGCTGGGCTCGATCCAAGTCGGCTCGGGATTGCGCACCGGCTCGACAAGGACACGTCCGGCGTACTGCTGGTCGCGCGCACCGCCGCCTGTCTGGCCGAGCTCGGACGCCAGTTCCGCGAGCGCGCCGTCAAGAAGCAGTACCTGGCGTTGGTGTGGGGGGCTCCGCGCAGTGAGCGCGGCGAGATCGGCGATCCCATCGGGCGTCATCCGGTCGACCGCAAGCGCATGGCGGTCAACCCGCGCGGCCGCGCGGCGGTCACCCGCTACCAGGTCGTCGAGCGCTTTCGCCGCAGCGCGTTGCTGCGGGTCTTTCCCGAGACCGGGCGCACCCATCAGATCCGCGTCCACCTCGCGGCCATCGGCCATCCGATCGTCGCCGACCCGCTGTACGCGCGCTCCCGCGCCGACCAACCGTCGGGCCTCGCACGTCAGGCGCTGCACGCCGAAGCCATCGGATTCCACCATCCGCACAGCGGCGAGCCCTTGCGGCTCAAGGCTCCGCTCGCGCCCGACCTGCGTGCCGTGCTGCGCGATCTGCGGGCTCATTCCCTTGACATCAAAAGAGGCATTCACTAGCGTCCCAGGCGACTGCACGGCACCGCACGAAGGCGGCGAGGCGCCGGGGCGACCCGGCCGCCGGCCTCCTGCCTAACCCCAATCATCAATCAGGAGAGGACGGACCCATGGCCGACGAGAGCGTCGGAAGGAACCGGCCGTCTGCCGGTGCGGCACTCAGTGGGCGACCCGAACGTCGTCGTCGCGACGGCGAGGGGTACGCAGACGCCCAGCGCCCGCGCGGGCCCGTCGAGGAGCCTGAGGCCGAGGAGGAAGGGGAAGTCGCGGCGGGGGACGACGAGGGCCTGAATCTCAAGGTCCTCAAGGCAAAGAAGATCAGCGAGCTGGCGCAGATCGCCAAGAGCTTCAGCATCGAGGGTGCCTCGAACATGCGGAAGCAGGAGCTGATCTTCGCGATTCTCGGCGCGCAGACCGAGCAGAGTGGCCTGGTCTACGGCGAAGGCGTGTTGGAGATTCTGCCCGATGGCTTCGGCTTCTTGCGCGCCCCCGACTACAACTACCTTCCCGGGCCCGATGACATCTACGTCTCGCCGAGTCAGATTCGCCGCTTCAACCTGCGCACCGGCGACGTCGTGTCCGGCCAGATCCGGCCGCCCAAAGAGGGCGAGCGCTACTTCGCGCTGCTCAAGGTCGAAGCGATCAACTACGAGGAAACCGAACGGGCGCGCGACAAGATCCTGTTCGACAATCTCACCCCGCTCTACCCGATGGAACAGCTCCGGCTGGAGCACGATCCCGAGGAGCACACCACGCGCCTGATCGATCTGTTCACCCCGATCGGCAAGGGAACGCGTGGATTGATCGTCGCCCCGCCGCGCACCGGCAAGACGATGATGCTGCAGAACATCGCGCACGGCATCACGCGCAACCACAAAGAGGCCGTGCTGATCGTCCTGCTGATCGACGAGCGCCCGGAGGAGGTCACCGACATGCAGCGGTCGGTGGAAGGCGAGGTGATCAGCTCGACGTTCGACGAGCCGGCGACCCGTCACGTCCAGGTGGCCGAGATGGTGATCGAGAAGGCCAAGCGCCTGGTTGAGCACGGGCGCGACGTCGTGATCCTGCTCGACAGCATCACCCGGCTGGCCCGCGCCTACAATACGGTGGTGCCGCCGAGCGGCAAGATCCTGTCCGGCGGCGTCGACTCCAATGCGCTGCACAAGCCGAAGAAGTTCCTCGGCGCCGCACGCAACATCGAGGACGGGGGCAGCCTGACCATTCTCGGGACGGCGCTGATCGATACCGGCAGCCGGATGGACGAGGTCATCTTCGAGGAGTTCAAAGCCACCGGCAACATGGAGGTGCACCTGGATCGGCGCCTGGTCGACAAGCGCACCTTTCCCGCCATCGACATCAACCGGTCCGGTACGCGCAAGGAAGAGCTCCTGCTCGGCAAGGAGGTCACCAAGCGCATCTGGGTCCTGCGCAAACTGCTGGCCCAGCTCAACCCGGTCGAGGCGATGGAGTTCCTGGTCGACAAGGTCGAGGGGAGCAAGACCAACAGTGAATTCCTGGACTCGATGAACCAATGAGGCCCGGATTGAGGCCGGATCGGTGCGGTTGTTGCTGACCCCCTCGGGTTTCTGCTAGCGATAACGATCACCCAATCGAAGAGCGAGGAGCGCGGAATGGCAGAAGTGACCATGAAGCAGCTCTTGGAGGCCGGGGTACATTTCGGCCACCAAACGAGCCGCTGGAATCCGAAGATGAAGCCGTACATCTTCGGCGCACGCAACGGGATCTACATCATCGACCTGCAGCAGACCGTCAAGATGCTGCAGGATGCCTACGCGTTCGTGCGCGACCTCGCAGCCAACGGCGGCACACTGCTCATGGTCGGGACCAAGAAGCAGGCTCAGGATGCGATCCAGGAAGAGGCGGAGCGCTGCGGGGCGTTCCATGTCAACAACCGCTGGCTGGGCGGGACGCTAACCAACTTCCAGACCGTCAAGCAGAGTGTCGATCGGCTGAAGAAGCTCGAAGAGATGCTGGAAGACACGGCCGTCACCTCGAACCTCAAAAAGCGCGAGCTGCTCGAGATGAGCCGCGAGCGAGACCGGTTGATCCACACGCTCGGCGGCATCAAGACCATGCGCAAGCCGCCTGATGCGCTGTTCGTGATCGACACGATCAAGGAAGAGATCGGCGTGCGCGAAGCCAACAAGCTCGGCATACCGGTGGTCGCGGTCGTGGACAGCAACTGCGATCCGGACCTGATCGAGTACCGCATTCCCGGCAACGATGACGCGATTCGTGCCATCCGCCTGTTCTGCGCGGCGATGGCAGATGCGGTGCTGGACGGGCGCAGCCTGTACGAGGAGCGCACCAAGGGCGGCGAAGTGCCCGAAGCCAGCGAGCGAGAGTTTGCCGGCGCTGCCGCAGCGGAAGGACCTCCGGCATGAGCGAGGTGAGTCCCGCGCTGGTTCGCGACCTGCGCGAACGCACCGGCGCCGGCATGATGGATTGCAAGAAGGCGCTTTCGGAGGTCCAAGGCGACCTCGAGAAGGCGGTCGTCTATCTGCGCGAGAAGGGCCTGGCGGCCGCCGCCAAGCGCGCTGGGCGCACGGCAGCGGACGGTGTGGTGTCCTCGTACATCCACGCTGGCGGCAAGATCGGTGTGCTCATCGAAGTCAACTGCGAGACCGATTTCGTTGCGCGCACAGACGATTTCCAGAATCTGGTCAAAGAGCTCGCGCTACAGGTCGCGGCCGCCAACCCACGCTTCGTGCGACGCGAGGACGTGCCGGCCGACCTGATCGAGCAGGAGCGCAGCATCTTCACCGTGCAGGCGGCCAACAGCGGCAAGCCGCCCGCCGTCATCGAGAAGATGGTCGGCGGCAAGGTGGAGAAGTTCTTTTCCGACGTGTGCCTGCTCGAGCAACCGTTCATCAAGGATCCGGACAAACCGGTCGGACGGCTCCTCTCGGACGCGGTCACGAAGCTGGGCGAGAACATCGTGGTGCGGCGCTTCGCGCGTTTCCAGTTGGGCGAGCAGTCCAGCGCCAACTGAGTGGGCCTGATGGACGCGCGGGACGAGATGGGGTCGGCGGTCCGCGAGGGCTCTGGCGACCTCCGGTACCGGCGCGTCCTCCTCAAGCTGAGCGGCGAAGCCCTGATGGGCGAGGCGTCGTACGGTATCGACAACCGGGTGC
>JBOHWA010000170.1:0-2023 GCA_050735855.1 Binatia bacterium | reverse complement strand
GTCGGCAAGCAGATGGAGCAGGCCGGCGTCGGCCTCGGCCAGCTCTTCGCGCTGCGCCGCCTGCGCGCCGCGCTCGACACGGCGCTCGAGCTGGCGCCGCACGATGCCGATGTGCTGGCGGCCAAGGGCGCCATGCTGTTGCGCCTGCCGCGCCTGCTCGGCGGCGACGTCGAGGAAGCCGAGCGCCTGCTGCGCGCCGCGGTCGAGGCCGATCCGACGAACAACGAGGCCCGTTGCTACCTGTCGCGCGCCCTCGCCGCCCGCGGCCATGGAGAGGAAGCGCGCGCGCTGCAGCCGTCGTGCTGACGGACTGGAGGGCGCCGGTCCCTCGGCGCCGTGCTCGCGGCGAACACCCCGCCCAACATCCCCCGGCGCCGAGGGCCCGGCGCCTCTTGCCGCCGTGCCACCGCATGGTACACACGGCGGGTGTCCCTGCAGACCCTGACCATCGCCAGCACCACCTGCATCGTCCTGAGCGGCGTCAGTCTGCTGATCGGCTGGTACTTCATCCGCGCCCGCCGAGAGATCGGCCGGCATCGCAATACGATGCTGACCGCGACCGCGTTCGCGGGGCTGTTCCTGGTGTTCTATGTCACGCGCTGGTCGCTGTACGGCTCGAAGCCGTTCGAGGGCAGCGAGGGCTGGCGGCTGTTCTACTTCGTCAACCTGGTGCCGCACATCCTGCTCGCCATCGTGCTCGGGCCCCTGGTCGTGCGGCTGATCTACCTCGCCCTCGGCCGGCGCGACTTCGTCGCCCACCGCCGCCTGGCGCGCGTCGTCCTGCCGGTGTGGCTCTACGTCGCCGCCAGCGGCTGGCTGATCTACTATCTGCTCTACGTGAAGACCTACTGAGCGGGCGCAGACCGATAGAACGCTGACATGCAGTTCGAGGACCAGGTCGCCCTGATCACCGGCGCGGGATCCGGCATCGGCCGCGCCATCGCGCTGGCGCTGGCGCGCGAGGGCTGCCGGGTGGCGATCAACGATGTGCGCGAGGACGCCGCCGACGCAGTCGTCGCGGAGATTGCCGCGGCCGGCGGCCGCGCGCTGCCGGCGCCGGCCGACGTCGCCGACGGCCGCCAGGCGCTCAAGCTGTTCACCCGCTTCCTCACCGTCTGGGATCGGCTCGACATCCTGGTCAACAACGCCGGCATGGTGTCGATGGCGCCGCACGTCATCGAGAACATGGAGGCGCTGGCCGGCGAGATGCAGCGCGGCGGCCGGCCGACGACCGCCATCGAGGCGACCAAGACGATGGCCGACGGCGCCTGGCGGCGGACCATCGCGGTGCACCTCGACGGGACGTTCTACTGCACCCGCGAGGCGCTCAAGGTGATGGAGGTGCGGCGCCGCGGCAAGATCGTCAACATGGCCTCCATCGCCGGCACCGCCGGGCTGGCGGGCACGCCCGACTATTGCGCCGCCAAGGGTGGCATCATCGCGTTCACCAAGTCGGTGGCGCGCGAGGTCGCCCACCTCGGCATCCAGGTCAACGCCGTCGCCCCGGGGTTCATCGACACGCCGCTGCTCGCCGAGCTGTCTCCCACCCTGCGCGCGCTGTTCATCGCCCAGACGCCGCTCGGCCGCCTGGGCACCGCCGAGGAGATCGCCGCCGCGGTCTGCTATCTCGCCTCGCCGGCGGCGGACTTCATCACCGGCCAGGTGCTGAGTCCGAATGGAGGCAAGACGATCGTTGGATTCTGAGCGCTAGCGCGACACCGCAATCATAGACGCAACTGAAGAACGCTCTTCACCGAGAGGAGCGAACGGGAAACTGCGTGCCCGAGGTTGGGCACTTGAAAGGAAGCAAGATGAGTGATCTCAAGGGCAAGGTAGCGATCATCACGGGCGCCGGTGCCGGCATGGGCAAGGCGCATGCCGAATTGATGGCCGAGCGCGGCGCCATCATCATCGCCCAGGATATCGATAGCGGCCGCGCCGAGGCGACGGCGGCGCTGGTGCGCAAGAACGGCGGCGCGGCCACGGCGATCGCCTGCGATGTCGCCGATGTGAAGGCCCTGAC
>JBOHWA010000169.1:0-6962 GCA_050735855.1 Binatia bacterium | reverse complement strand
CAGTCGCGCTTCATCCAGCGCTCGATCGACGAGGTGCAGTTCCACCTCATCCTCGCCGGCGTGTTGGTCAGCCTGACGGTGATGCTGTTCATCGCCAACCTGCGCGCCACGCTGATCGCCGCCGTCGCCATCCCGATCTCGATCGTCGCCACCTTCACGGCGATGCGCTGGTTCGACTTCAGCCTCAACAACATCACCATGCTGGCGCTGGTGCTGGCCACCGGCATCGTCATCGACGATGCCGTCGTCGTGCTGGAGAACATCTTCCGCTACATGGAGGAGAAGGGCGTCACCGCGCGCCAGGCGGCGAGCGACGCCACCGCCGAGATCAGCCTCGCGGTCATGGCCACGACGCTGTCGCTGGTGGTCATCTTCCTGCCCGTCGCGTTCATGGAGGGCCAGGTCGGGCGCTTCTTCAACAGCTTCGGCGTCACCGTCGCCATCTCGATCCTGGTGTCGCTGGTGGTCTCGTTCACCCTGACGCCGATGCTGTGCGCCCGCTTTCTCAAGATGACGCCGGCCGCGCATATCTCCGATCGCGGCATCTACGCCGCCATCGACCGCGCCTACGGCGCCGTGCTGCGTTGGTCGTTGCGCCACCGCTGGGCGATCGTGCTGATCTCGCTGCTCGCCATGGCCAGCACCGTGCCGCTCTTCCAGGCGGTCGGCAAGGATTTCATCCCGCACGACGACCAGAGCGAGTTCGAGGTCACGGTGCAGACGCCCGAGGGCTACAGCCTGCAGCGCACCAACGACACGCTGCGCACCATCGAAGAGCGGCTGAAGACGCTGCCGCACGTCACCCACCTGCTCAGCACCCTCGGCGACACCACCGGCCGGCTGCGCGCCGGCGAAGGCCCGGTGACCACCGGGTCGGTCTACGTCCGCCTCGCCGAGCTCGAAGACCGTGACATCTCGCAGTTCGACATCATGAAGCAGGCCCGCGCGCTGATGACCGCGTACCCCGACCTGCGCACCAGCGTGCAGAACGTCAACCTGTTCGTCAGCGGCGGCCATCGCTTCAGCGACCTCGAGTTCGACATCACCGGGCCCAGCCTCGCCAAGCTCGAGACCTTTTCCGACGCGATGCTCGCCCAGCTGCGCGGCGCCCCGGGCTTCGTCGATGCCGACACCACGCTCTCCGTGCGCCAGCCCGAGCTGCGCGTCGAGATCGCCCGCGACAAGGCGTCGAGCTTCGGCATCAACGTGCGCGACATCGCCAGCGCCCTGCGCACGCTGATCGGCGGCGAGCCGATCAGCACCTTCCGCGAGGACCAGGATCAGATCGACGTCTGGCTGCGCGCCCAGCACGCCAACCGCAGCGATCCGCGCGCCATCGGCGACGTCACCATCGCGACCCCGGCCGGTGAGCTGGTGCGCCTCGCCAACCTCGCCAACCTGAGCGAGGAGCGCGGCCCGGCGCAGATCGACCACTTCAACCGGCAGCGCAAGGTGACGCTGGTCAGCAACCTCGACGGCATCCCGCTCGGCACCGCCGTCGAACGCGTCAAGGAGATGATCGCGACGCTCGACGTGCCGCCGAACTACAGCCTCACCTTCGGCGGCCGTGCCAAGTCGCTCGGCGAGAGCGGCAGCAACTTCATGATCGCCTTCCTGCTCAGCTTCCTGTTCATGTACATGATCCTGGCGGCGCAGTTCGAAAGCCTGGTCCACCCGATCACCATCCTGCTCGCCCTGCCGCTCTCGATCCCGTTCGCCCTCGTCTCGCTGTGGCTGCTCGGCGAGACGCTCAACATCTACAGCGTGCTCGGCCTGTTCATGCTGTTCGGCATCGTCAAGAAGAACGGCATCCTGCAGATCGACTACACCAACACGCTGCGCGCCCAGGGCATGGCGCGCGATCCGGCGATCCTCAAGGCCAACCACGTCCGCCTGCGCCCGATCCTGATGACCACCGTCATGCTGGTCGCCGGCATGATCCCGATCGCGCTCGGCACCGGCCCGGGCTCGGGCAGCCGCGCCTCGATGGCCAAGGTGATCATCGGTGGGCAGACCCTCTGCCTGCTGCTCACCCTGCTGCTGACGCCGGTGGCGTACTCGCTGTTCGACGACCTCGGCCACCTGCGCCCGGTCGCCCGCCTGCGCGGCTGGCTGCCGCGGCGGCGCGCCGCCGCCGTCAACGGCCGCACGCCGGCGTGACCCCACCCGCCGCGCGTGCTATTGCCCGGCGCCATCACCGACGAGAGATGACCGCCATGTTGATGAGGATACTGCTCCTCGCGGCGTGCGTCCTGGGCCCGGCCGTCGTGCGCGCCGACGAGCCCCTGACCGCGCCCGATCCGACCCGCGTCCGCCTGCTCGACGAGGTGCCCAACTATCCGCAGATCCTGCGCGATCAGTGGAGCAGCGGCGTCCCCGCCGACACGTTCGAGCGCGAGCAGGGCAACTACGGCCTGCTCTCCGACACCGCCAGCCCGCGGCCGATCACGCTCGAGGAGAGCATCGCCCTGGCGCTGGAGAACAACACCGGCCTGCGCATCCAGCGCCTGAGCCCGATCGCCGCCACGGCGCGCGTGCGCCAGGCCTACGCGCAGTTCGACCCGCAGATCTTCGGCGACGCGAACACGCAGCGCGCGGTGCAGCCGGTCGGCACGATCAACGCGTTCACCAACGACGATGCGCCGGACATCTTCAACGCCGTGGTCAACTGGAACGTCGGCGCGCGCAAGCGCCTGCTGACCGGCGGCATTCTGACCGGCGAGTGGACCAACCAGCGCCTGCGCTCGGACGCCAACTTCATCAACCTGTTGCAGCCGGCATACGACACGACCCTCGATCTCTCGCTCAGCCAACCCCTGTTGCGCGACTTCGGCTGGCGCTTCTCGTTGCTGGTCGTCGACGTCGCCCAGATCCGCGAGGAACAGGCCTACTACGACTACCGGGCGCAGGTGACGAGCCTGGTCGAGAACGTCGAGCGCGGTTACTGGGCCTACGTCCTGGCGATCGAGACCGTGCGCGTCGAGGAGAAGGGCCTCGATCTGGCCAAGGAGCTGCTGCGCCAGAACGAAGGGCGCTTCAAGGTCGGCGCGCTGCCGCGCACCTCGGTGCTCGAGTCGGAGGCCGAGGTGGCGCGCCGCGAGGCGACCATGGTGCGCTCGCGCGCCTTCGAGCGCATCGCGCGCGACAACCTGCGCGCCCTGATCAACGCCAAGGAGGGCAAGGACGCGCTGTTGATGATCCAGCCGGTCGACAAGCCGACCGTGGTCACAGCCGATCTCGATCTCGCCGAGAGCCTCACGATCGCCTACACCCAGCGGCCCGAGCTGGTCGCGGCGCGCCTCGACATCGACGGCCGGCAGGTCGAGCAGAAGATCGCCCAGAACCGCCTGCTGCCGCGCCTCGATCTGGTCGGCTCGATCGGCCTGAACGGCCTCGGCGGCGACGACAGCGGCGTGGTGATCGTCGACGAGAACGGCAACATCCAGTCGCAGGCCAACCCACAGGTCTTCGGCGGCTACAGCCGCTCGCTCGAACTGCTCACCGATACAAACTACTACCAGTACCTGGTCGGCGCCCGCATCGAGATCCCGATCGCCAACGCCTCCGCCAAGGCCGAGTACGCGCAGGCCAAGGTGAACAGCGAGGTGGCCCGCCTGTCGCTCGAGCAGACCGAGGAGACGGTCACGCTCGAGATCACCCAGGCGATCAACAATCTGAACGCGCTGATCAAGAGCATCGAGGCCACCCGCATCGCGCGCGAGCTGGCGGCGGAGAACGTGCGCAACCAGCAGGCGCGCTTCGACGTCGGCCTCGCCACCACCAAGGACCTGATCGACTTCACCGAGCGCCTGACGCAGGCCGAGCGCGCCGAGGTCGATTCGCTCACTCTCTACAACACCCAGCTCGCCGAGCTGCGCCGCGCCCGCGGCACGCTGCTGCAGGAGCGCAACATCGAGCTCGAGCGCAACCCGGTCGAGTCCCCGCCCTGGTGGGCGCGCTTCTGAGCAATATCCACCGCGGAGAGGATCCAACGAAGGCCGGCTGACAACGGATTGCGCGGATTCAACGGATTTCGGAGTCTCCCCCTGGAAATCCGTGTATCCCGTTAAATCCGTTGTTGGATTCTTTTGCCGCAAAGCCCGAGGGGGGTCACCCAATGTCTGCGCCGAAGTCAGAGCCTCCGCCGTGCCTCAGCGCGCCTCCGCGTCTCCGCGACTCCGCGGTGAGTCTTCTGCTCCTCCTGCTCTTCGCCGGCTGCTCGACGCAGATGAAGATCAACCGCGAGACCGACGCCGTCGGGCTGTCGAAGCCGCCGGTGATCTACGTGTATGACTTCGCCGTCGATCCCTCCGAGGTGAAGCTCGATCCCGGCGGGCCGCTGGCGCGCATTCGCGAGCGGTTGACCGGGGAGGGCGGCAACCAGGATCAGGAGGCGATCGACCTCGGCCACCAGGTCGCCGACAGCCTCTCCCAGGCGTTGGTCGAGCAGATCACCGCCATGGGTATTCCGGCGCAGCGCATCAGCCGACCGCAGAAGCCGCCCACCGGCGCCGCCGCGGTCGCCGGGCAGTTCGTCGATCTCGACGAGGGCAACAAGGTCAAACGCATGGCGATCGGCTTCCATCAGGGCCAGTCGAGCGTCAGCGCGCAGGTGCAGTTCTACACCGTCACCTCGAGCGACTCCGCCGACCAGCTGCTCGACTTCACCGCCACCGCCGAGAGCCGGCCGCTGCCCGGTGCCGCGGTGACCATGGGCGCCGGCGCCGCCGTGCAGGTCGCCGCCGCCGCCGGCGCCGCCAAGGAAATGGGCTCCAGCGTGCAGTCCGACGCCAGCCGCCTGGCCGACAACATCGCCCACTCGCTGCAGACCTTCTTCGCCAAACAGGGCTGGACCGAGGCGCCGAGCCCGATCCCGATGCCGTAGACAGGCCTTTGCCCAAGAAAGCAGAAGGCAACAACGGATTGCGCGGATTAAGCGGATTTCTGAGCCCTACTCCGTCAAATCCGTTTAATCTGCGTAATCCGTTGTTGGTTTTCTGAGTTCTTCGGCAAAGCCCGTAGACAGGTGTCGTTGCAGAGACAGGAGGGAACTCGATGACCGCCACCGTCGTCACGCTGCTGGTCACCATCCATCTCGCCGCCACGCTCTGGCACGGCGGGGCGCACGAAGCGCTCGCCATCGGGTTGTCGCCGCTGCAGAACCTGTTCGTCTACGCCGTCATCCTGCTGGCGCCGCTGGTCGCGGCCGGGCTGGTATGGACACACTACCGCCGGGCCGCGCTCTGGCTGTTCACCCTCTCGATGCTCGGCGCCTTCCTGTTCGGCGTCTACCACCACTACATCCTCGTCTCGCCCGACAACGTCGCTCACCTGCCGCCGGGCTCGACGCACGACCACGTGCAGTTCGTCCGCAGCGCCGCCACCATCGCGGGGCTGGAGCTGGTCTCGTTCGTCTACGGGGCCTACAGCCTGCGCCGCGGCTGATTCCGGTGTGGAGTGCGGGAGATTGCTCCCGCTTTGCTGGGGCCGTGCGCCCAATCTGTTTCGGCGACCGTCGTCGTAGTTGGGGACACCGCCGGTCGCCGCAGAGCGGGAGCGATCCCCCGCACTCCACAAGGCGGTTGCCTCCCCCGACCGCGCGCCCCATACTCGCGCCCCATGCGCCCCGGTCTGTCGCGCCGCATGCTGATCGGGCTCGCCGCCGGCGCGCTGCTCGGCATCGTCGCCCACCTCACGCTGCACGACACGGCGCTGCTCGACGGCCTGGTCGCCTACGGCACCGAGCCGATCGGCAAGCTCTTTCTGCGCCTGCTGTTCATGCTGGTGCTGCCGCTGGTGCTGTCGGCCCTGGCGCTCGGCGTCGCCGAGCTGCGCGACCTGCGCCAGCTCGGCCGCATCGGCCTCAAGACCCTCGCCTACACGGTCGCGGTGTCGAGCATCGCCGTCCTGCTCGGGGTCGGCATGGTCAACCTGGTGCGCCCGGGCGACGGCCTCTCGCCCGAGCTGCGCGAGCGGCTGACGGCGCACTCGCAGGCCCCGCCGGTCGCCACCGCGACGGCGGGTGCCACCGGCGTCGACTTCGTCGTCCAGCTGGTGCCGTCCAACATCGTCAAGGCGATGGGCGACGGCGACATGCTGGCGGTCATGGTCTTCGCCCTCTTCCTCGGCATCGGCCTGGTGCTCACCCGCACGCCCGCCGCGCGCCAGTTCGAGACCGCGCTGCAGGGGCTCTACGACGTGGTGATGAAGCTGCTCGACCTGGTCATCCGCACCGCCCCCGTCGGCGTCGCCTGCCTGCTCTTCACCCTCACCGCCCGCCTCGGCTACGAGATCCTCTTCCAGCTCGGCTGGTACGTGTTCGTCGTCATCACCGCGCTCGCCATCCAGCAGTTCGTCGTCTACTCGCTGTCGGTGTACTGGCTCGGCGGCATGTCGCCGCGCGTCTTCTTCCGCGCCGTGCGCCCGGCGGTGGTCACCGCCTTCTCCACCGCCTCGAGCAACGCCACCCTGCCGACCGCCCTGCAGGTCGCCGAGGAGAACCTCCACCTGCCGCCGCAGGTGAGCCGCTTCGTGCTCAGCATCGGCTCGACCGCCAACCAGAACGGCACGGCGCTGTTCGAGGGCGTGACGGTGCTCTTCCTGGCCCAGTTCTACGGCGTCGACCTGCCGCTCGGGCAGCAGTTCCTGGTCGTCTTCATCTGCATCCTCGGCGGCATCGGCACCGCCGGCGTGCCGGCCGGCTCGATCCCGGTCATCGCCATGATCCTCGGCATGGTCGGCGTGCCGCCCGACGGCATCGGCATCATCCTCGGCGTCGACCGCCTGCTCGACATGTGCCGCACGACGGTCAACGTCACCGGCGACCTCGCCGCCGCGGTGGTCGTGTCGCGCGGCGAGCCGCACCTGTAGCGCCTGCCACGTGGCGCGGGGGTTGCGTCGCGAGGCGAAGAGCGGGCGGGCCGCCCGCGCTCCCGGCACGAACGTCCGGGACCGCCGAGAGG
>JBOHWA010000168.1:0-5054 GCA_050735855.1 Binatia bacterium | reverse complement strand
GATCCGGGAAGCGCCCCTGCAGGTCGGGGCGGGCGCGGTGCAGCGCCAGGGTGAGCCGCGTGAGCACCGGACGCGGGCGCGCCGTGCCCGGCAGCGGATCGTTGAGCCACGCCAGCATCGCGCCCGGTCGGGCGAGGTCGATGCGCTGGATGATCCGCGCGGCGTGATCGAGCCCGCTGGCGAGGTGGGGATCGAGCGGCGGGATGGCCCGTCGCCCCGGCTCGCGAGCGGTGGCGCGGATCGACGCCAGGAAGATCGGATCGAGGCCGCCGGACGATTGGCCGTACTGCGCCAACCACGAAACGTAGTAGGGCAGGTGTTCGTCGAGCACCAGCGGGAAGGCGGAGACCAGCTCCGCGCGCTCCTCCCAGAGGGCGAGGACCGCGCGGTTCAATACGCCCCCCGCACCCTCGATCGGTTCGAGCAGCCAGGCGAGAAAGGTGTCGGCCGCGTCGGTGGCGAACGGATCGGGCCACCGGCGCCCGTCGGGGTCGATGCGACGCAGCGTGCGCCGCACCTCGGTGGTGAGGGGAATATCCGTATCGGTGAAGTGGGAGAAGCCGTACGGGATGCGGCTGAACGTCGCGTGCCCTGCCACGGCCACGCGCTCGCGATAGGCCGCGAACAGGGCCGCGACATCCGAGCCGGAATCGAGTGACAGCCGCGCCGCGTGCCGGCTCACCCGCGTCGGGTCGGCGAAATCAATGCCGCTGAAATGGAAGAACCCGAGCCGCCGGCCGAGCACCTGCCAGCCGCTACCGGCGCGCTGCGGGGGGCGCTGCGAGAGGTTCCACCAGGCGACGTTGTAGGCGGGGTCGCGCACGACGGCGACGCGCGCGAGGAACGCCGGCGCGAAGTCGATCCATTTCTGATCGACGAACAGGTGGCGGGCGACGTCCTTGACGCCGAAGCGGTGCAGCCGCCGCGCCCACCAGGACAGGAACGCAGCGGTCTCGTCGTTGAGGCGGATACCGAGGAACCCGAGGTTGTAGACGCCCGCAGCGAGAATGCCCTGTTCGATGTCGGCCTGCTCGTCCGCCAGCGGGGTCGCCAGGTGCGGCGTGACGACCAGCTCGGCTCCGTCGAGCTCGGCGGCCAGCGGCGCGAGCGAGTCGAGGACGAGGATGTCGGGGTCGAAGTAGAGCACTCGCTCGAGGCGGAAACGATCGCGCAGGGCGCGCAGGAAGAACGGCTTGACGGCGGTGTTCAACTCGAGCACGTCGCAGCGAAACGCGAGGCTGGCGAAGCCGGGGATGTCGAGCTCGTCGGCAAAGACCGGAACGAACGGGAAGTCCGCCAGGCGCACCGCGTCATGCGGGCGATCGACGATGCAGACGAACACCTGGGCGCCCGGATGGTGCTCGCGATATGACTCCGCGAGGATGCGGGCCAGCGCCAGATAGTTGTAGGAGGCGATCGTACAGGCGGCGATCGGTGCCATGGCGCGGAGACTCGACGGAGCGCGGGTCGGGGAGTTGTCGCGGATCAGGTGAGCCGCACCATACCGGCTGAGTGCGTCCGGCGTCTAACAGCCCGTTGAAAAAACCCCGCCGGGTGCTGCGACAAGCTCAGCACGAACGGAACCCTTTCCGGTTCGCCACGACTGTCCGTTCGCCCCGAGCTTGTCGAAGGGCGGTCCGGGCTTTTTCAACGGGCTGCCAATCGGCCGTGGACAGCACGCCCGCCGTCAATGCGGGCGCGCCTCGAGCGATGTATCGAAAGAAAAGCCGGTGGCCGGCTCGAGGGCGACGGTCTTGCCCGACAGGTCGCCGTAACGCCCGTCGTGCGCGACGGTGATCGAGCCCGAGACCCCGGGTGCGATGGTTTGCGTTGCAAAGACGAGCAGGTTCTTGGCCGCCACACTGAACGGCTGCGTGCCGGCCGAGGTGCCGTTCGCGTTCCAGAGGTACACCGCGCCGGCGATCGCGTAGCTCTGCGGGTTCTGGACGAGCAGGACCGTGACCTGCGTGCCGGAATTGTTGAAGCGCGCCGAACTGTAGGGCGAGTCGAAGAAGCGCAGGCGGTAGACCGCAGTGCTCTTGCACTTGGCGCTGCAGCCGCCGCTCGTCACGCGGATGTACTCGTCCTCCACCGCGCCGGCGCTGGCGTTGTGCCAGCGCAGGCTGCGACTGCCGCCGATGCCGGGGCCGACCGCCTGCGAGGACTGCAGGACGGTCACGCCGTCGCTGTCAATCCGTTCGACGATCGGCGGGGCGATGGCGCCCGAGACCGCATCGACGACGAACTCGTACGAGGCGAACGGCTGTTGGCTCACTCGGTACCAGTCGACGTCGGCGGCACCTTCCTGCCCCTGGAGATCATGTTGGGCGTCGCTGCCGTGGATCAGCTCGGTGCCGGTCGCCGGGGTGTCGTCGGCGGGCGAGCTCTTGTCCCACGCGTCGATCGCCGCGGCAGTATCCAGCCGCAGCAGGAGAGCGCCACACACCAGGATGCGAACCAGCACAACCCGTGGCTTGGTCATACGTCCCTCGCTGCGTGCGCGCACGCTTCAGCCAGTCGGTAGGCGTCGACGCTACCACCGCCGCACCGTTGCGCCTGGCTAGCCCGGCCCCGGCGGCTGGATCGTGGTGCTCGAGGACGCGCACCTCCCGCGTCGCGCCGCCGCGCTGGTCGACGCCGATGAGCGATCGTTCGGACCGGCGCCGCCCGGCTCGACGGGGTGGGTCGGCGGTGCGAGGAGTTGCCCCGCGGCGCGGTGAGGCCGTAGCATGCCCGGGTGACGTTTCGCGAGGCAGGCGTGGGCTCATCCGACATGACCGTCTGCGTCACCGGCATGCACCGCTCGGGCAGCTCGATGGTGGCGGGCATGCTGCGCGTGGCCGGCGTCCATCTCGGCCCCGACGACGCCTTCGCCGAGCGCGATGCGCACAATACCCACGGCTACTGGGAAGACCTGCGCTTCGTGCGTCTGAACGACCGTTTGCTCGCCCAGTGGGGAGGGGCGTGGGACCTGCCCCCCGTCTGGCCGACCGATTGGGCGTCGGCCGTCTCGTTGGCGGCGCTGCGCGACGAGGCCACGGCGCTGCTGGCCGCGCAGCCGGGGCTGGCCGTACGCGGTTGGAAGGACCCGCGCACCTGCCTGACCGCTGCCTTCTGGAAGGCCCGGCGGCCCGGTCTCCGCTTCGTCGTCTGTCTGCGCGAGCCGGGCGAGGTCTCGCGCTCGCTGCGCTGGCGCGGCTTCACCTCTGAGCGCTTCGGCCTGGCGCTCTGGGAGCGCTACTACGCCGAACTGCTGAGCGTGACGACGCCGGCCGAGCGCATCGTCACCCACTACGACCGCTACTTCCGCGACGGCGGCCGGGAGCTGCGGCGCGTCCTCGACTGGCTCGGCCTCGCGGCGTCGAACGCGGTCATCGATGCGGCGCTGGCGACGCTGGCGCGCGACGTGCGCCGCAGTTGGGCCGCCGACGGAACGGCCGACGGCGGGCGGCTCACGCTCGCCGGCGAAGCGATGTACGAGGTCCTGTGCCGGGAGAGCGGCCCGTCGCGAGGGCCGCGCGCGACGCATCCGCCGACCCTCGAGGTGCCCGCAACGCTTCCGGACGCGGTGACGCTGCCGTTGCCGCCGCTGGAGATGCGCCACCTCGTCGGGCCCCTCGACGCGGCGGCCTTCGACAACCCGTCCGCGGCGCCGGTCTTCGCCGCGCTGCCGCCGACGGCCTACGAGTCGATCCTCGACTTCGGCTGCGGCTGCGGGCGCATCGCCCGGCAGCTCATCCAACAGCGGCCGCCGCCGCGCGCCTACCTGGGCCTCGACCTGCACCAGGGCATGATCGAGTGGTGCCGCCGGAACCTGGCGCCGCATGCGCCCGGCTTCCGCTTCGAGCACCACGACGCGTACCACCCCAGCCTCAACTCGCGCGGCAGCCGCGCCCACCTGCTCCTTCCCGCCGCCGACCGCTCCTTCAGCCTGGTCAACGCCTGGTCGGTCTTCACCCATCTGATCGAAGCGCAGGCGCGCCACTACCTCGCCGAAATCGCCCGCGTGCTGCGACCGGACGGCTACCTGCACGCCACCTGGTTCCTGTTCGACAAGCGCCAGCTGCCGATGATGCAGGATTCCCAGAACGCGCTGTACATCAACCTGCATGACCCGACCAACGCCGTCATCTTCGATCGCGATTGGGTGGTCGAGAGCGCCGCCAGCGTCGGCCTGAAGCTGGTGGCCGCCACGCCGCCCCGGATGCGCGGCTACCACTGGATCCTGGTGATGGCCCCGGTCGACCACGGCGCGCCGCCGATCACCCTGCCCGAGGACTGCGCGCCCCTGGGGCGCAATCCCCCGCCACCGATGCCGCTCGATGCGGAGAACATCGGGCGCGGCGAATGACCCGTGGCGGCCGGGAGTCCCGAGGCGCTAGAAGGTCCGTCGAACGAGCCCAGGAACCAGATGGATTCGAACGATCTCAGAGGACGGCGCGCGATGGTCACCGGGGGACTCGGCTTCATCGGTTCGAGCCTCGCGCGCCGGCTGGTCGGCCTCGGCGCCGACGTGCTGATCGTCGACAGCCTGGTGCCCGAGCACGGCGGCAACCGCTTCAACCTCGCGGGCATCGAGGATCAACTGACGGTCGACGTGTCGGACGTGCGCGACGAGCACCATTTCCGCTCGCTGATCCGCGACCGCGATTACCTCTTCAACCTGGCCGGCCAGACCAGTCATCTCGACTCGATGCACGACCCGTTCACCGACCTCGACATCAACTGTCGCGCCCAGCTGTCGATCCTCGAGGCGTGTCGAACCGCCAACCCCTCGATCAAGGTGGTGTTCGCCAGCACGCGCCAGATCTACGGCCGGCCGGATCGGTTGCCGGTCGACGAGCAACATCTGCTGCGTCCCGTCGACGTCAACGGCATCAACAAGATGGCGGGCGAGTGGTACCACGTGCTCTACAACAACGTGTACGGACTGCGGGCCTCGGCGCTGCGGCTCACCAACACCATCGGCCCGCGCATGCGCATCAAAGACGCGCGGCAGACCTTTCTCGGTCTCTGGGTGCGCCTGCTGTTGGAAGGGCAGCCGATCGAGGTCT
>JBOHWA010000167.1:0-3037 GCA_050735855.1 Binatia bacterium | reverse complement strand
CCCGTGCTCACTGCTTGGCTTTGAACTGATCGACGCTGTTCTTCAAGGCGTCGGTGAAGGTGCCCTCGAAGCACACGCCGGTGTTCAAATTGGTGAGCTGGGCGACGACCGGCAGCGGCAGGGCGCCGGCGTTCAGCGTCTCGGGGAGGTTGACGCCGCGGCCCTTGAGCTGCGCTTTGGTGCGGCCGCTGGAACTCGACTTGAGGGTCATCTTCTGCGCCCCGTCCTCGATCTCCGCCGCATCGAAATACTTGAAGCCCTTGTTGTTGCCGAGCACCGTCCAGTTGAGGGCGCTCGGCGCCACGGCGATCTCGGCGATCAGACCGGCGCCGCCGCCGGCGTAGAGGCAGAGCGTGTAGCGCGCGGTGGTGCGCGGATCGCTCATCTCGGCGAAGGTGGTGCTCTGGCCCCTGACGAACTTCCACACCAGCTTGTCCTTCGAATCGTCGAGCTTGTTGCGCATGATCAGGATCGACTTGTCGGCGGTCCGGCAGGTCTGCGGCGTCAGCGTGCAGTACTCGTTCAGGCACTGGTCGGTGCCCTCGTCGCAGATCACGCAGGGATCCGCCTGGTCGATGCAGACGCCCGACTGACAGAGCTCCGCGCCGTCGCAGAACGTCGCGTCGGGGCACGGCGTGTTGTCCGGCTGCAACTGATCGGCCGGGCAGAAGTCCGACGCGCCGTCGCAGACCTCGGCCACGTCGCAGGCGTCGGCCGCCGCGCGGCACTGCGCGCTGCTCTTGGCATCGGCCGGGCAGTCGTCGCCGACGCCGTCGCAGAGATCGGCGAGGTCGCAGGCGCCGGCCGAGGCGCGGCATTGACTGGTGCTCTTGCCGTCCACCGGGCAGTTGGCGCCCGTCCCGCTGCAGGTTTCAGCGGGATCGCAGACGCCGGCCGAGGCGCGGCAGCCGCTGGTGTTCGGCGCGAAGGCATCGATCGGACACGCCGCCGCGGAGCCGGTACAGCTCTCCGCCACGTCGCAGACGCCCGCCGTGGCGCGGCATTCCGTACTCGAGGGCTCGAAGGCATCCGCCGGGCAGGCGGCAGTGGCGCCGTCGCACAGCTCGGTGACGTCGCAGACCCCGGCCGCGACCCGGCAGAGGGTCGTATTGGGCTCGACGACGTCGGCCGGGCAGGTCTTGGCCGCGCCGTCGCAGTTCTCGATCACATCGCAGGCGCCGGCCGCGCCGCGGCACAGCGTCGTCGCCGGCTCGACCGCGTCGGCCGGACAGTCGACCCCGACCCCATCGCAGGTTTCGGTGATATCGCAGACCTCGCCGACGCTGGCCGCGCGGCAGACCGTGCTGCTCGGCTCGACGGTGTCGGCCGGGCAGGCGACGCCACTGCCCGTGCATTCCTCGGCGACATCGCAGACGCCGGCCGCGGCGCGGCATTCGGTGGTGGCGGCGACGAAGCCGTCACCCGGGCAGTCGTCGGTGACCCCGTCGCAGGCTTCGGCGACGTCGCAATCGCCGGCCGTGGCGCGGCATTCGGCCGTGCTCTTGGCATCGCTCGGGCACGCCGCGCCCGTGCCGGTGCAGCTCTCCGCCAGGTCGCAGACCCCGGCGACGGCGCGGCACTCGGTGGTGTTGGGCTCGAACGCGTCGGGCGGGCAGGCAGCGCCCGAGCCGCTGCAGCTCTCCGCCAGGTCGCAGTCGCCCGCGACCGCACGGCACTCCGTCGTCATCGGCTCGAAGACGTCGCTCGGGCAGGCGACGCTCGCTCCGTCGCACAGCTCGGCGATGTCGCAGTCGCCCGCCGCGGCGCGGCACTCGGTGCTCGCCGGCTCCACCGCGTCGGGCGGGCAGTCGTCGCCGACCCCGTCGCAGCTCTCGGCGATGTCGCAGACGCCGGCCGAGGCGCGGCATTCGGACGTGCTCTTGGCGTCGGCCGGGCAGGCCGCACCCGCGCCCGTACAGGCTTCCGCCGGATCGCAGACGCCGGCCGTCGCGCGGCATTCGGTCGTGTTCGGTTGGAAGACATCGGTCGGACAGGCGGCCGCCGAGCCGGTGCAGTTCTCGGCCACGTCGCAGACGTCGGCCGGGGCGCGACACTCGACGGTGTTCGCTTCGAAGGCATCGGTGGGACACGCGACGTTCGATCCGTCGCACGATTCCGCCACGTCGCAGACGCCGCCCGCGGCTCGGCACCCGGTGGTCGCCGGCTCCACCGCATCGGCCGGGCAGGCGACCGTCGCCCCATCGCACTGCTCCGCGATGTCGCAGACGCCCGCCGCGGCACGGCACTCGGTCGACGCGGACGCCACCGCGTCGGCCGGGCAGGCGTCGGTGATCCCGTCGCAGCTCTCCGCCACGTCGCAGACGCCGGCCGTCGGCCGGCACTCAGCCGTGCTCTTGGCATCGGACGGGCAGTCGTTGCCGACGCCGTCGCAGGCTTCCGCCAGATCGCAGACGCCGGCCGAGGCGCGGCATTCGGACGTGCTCTTGGCGTCGGCCGGACAGGCCGCGCCGCTGCCGGTGCAGGATTCGGCGACGTCGCAGACGCCGGCCGCGGCCCGGCACCCGGTGGTGCTGGGCAGGAAGGCATCCGCCGGACAGGCGGCGCCGCTGCCGGTGCAGGACTCGGCGACGTCGCAATCGCCGGCCGAAGCGCGGCATCCGGTGGTGCTGGGCTGGAAGCCATCCGCCGGACAGTTGTCGCTCACGCCGTCGCACGATTCGGCGACGTCGCAGTCGCCGGCCGAGCCGCGGCATTCTGCCGTGCTCTTGGCGTCGGCCGGACAGGCCGCGCCGCTGCCGGTGCAGGATTCGGCGACGTCGCAGACGCCGGCCGCGGCCCGGCACCCGGTCGTGCTGGGCTGGAAGCCATCCGCCGGGCAGGCGGCCCCGCTGCCGCTGCACGATTCGGCGACGTCACAGTCGCCGGCCGAGGGACGGCATCCGGTGGTGTTCGGTTGGAAGCCGTCTGCCGGGCAGGCGGCGGCACTGCCGGTGCAGGATTCCGCCACGTCGCAGACACCCGCCGAGGGGCGACATCCGGTGGTGTTGGGCTGGAAGCCGTCCGCCGGGCAGGCGGC
>JBOHWA010000166.1:0-3918 GCA_050735855.1 Binatia bacterium | reverse complement strand
GGCGCGGCCTGCGCGTCGTACGCGAGGCGGCCGCGCTCGACGCCGCCTACGCCCGCTGTCGCTCCGAGGCCCAACAGGCCTTCGGCCGCGACGAGGTGTTCGCCGAGCAGCTCATGCCGCACGCCCGTCACATCGAAGTGCAGATCATCGGCGACGGGTCGGGCGCGGTCAGCCAACTCGGCGAGCGCGAATGCAGCCTGCAGCGCCGCCACCAGAAGCTGGTCGAGCTGGCGCCGTGCCCGAGCCTGTCGCCGCGCCTGCGCGCCCGCCTGGCCGGCGACGCGGTGCGCCTGGCCACCGCGGTGCGCTATCTGAACGCCGGCACGGTGGAGTTTCTCGTCGACGCCGGGGCCGGCGACGATGCCGCCTACGCCTTTCTCGAGCTCAACCCGCGCCTGCAGGTCGAGCACCCGGTGACTGAGGCCGTCCTCGGCCTCGACCTGGTGCACACCCAGCTGCGCCTCGCCGCCGGCGATTCGCTCACCGCGCTCGGCCTCGAACAGGCCGCCGTCCCAGCGCCGCGCGGCTACGCCATCGAGGTCCGGATCAACAGCGAGACCATCGCCGCCGACGGCACCGTCCAGTCCACCGGCGGCACGTTGACGGCGTTCGAGCTGCCCGCCGGACCCGGCGTGCGGGTCGACACCGCCGCCTTCGCCGGCTATCGCACCAGCCCACACTTCGACTCCCTGCTGCTCAAGCTGATCGGCCATTCCACCTCGCCACAGTTCGCCGACGCGGCAGCGCGCACCGCCCGCGCCCTCGACGAGCTCGGCATCGCCGGACTGCGCACCAACCAGGCGCTGCTGCGCCGCCTGCTGCGCCACCCCGACTTCGTCGCCAACCAGCTGCATACCGGCTTTGTCGAGCAGCACCTCACCGCGCTGACCGCAGGCGATGGCGCCGATGCGGCACCGGTCGGACCGACCGGTGCGCGCCTCGATCCGAACGATCCCCTCGCCGTGCTGCGCTACGGACAGGCTGGGGCGAACGCGCCGCTGGCGCCGCCGATGCCGGACGACCCGCACGGCGCGTTGACGCTGCGTGCGCCGATGCCGGGCACGGTCGTCAGCCTGGCGGTCGCCGCCGGCGACGCCGTGCGCGCCGGCGCGCCGGTGTTGGTGTTGAGCGCGATGAAGATGGAGCAGGAGATCGCCGCGCCGAGCAGCGGCGTGGTGCAGCGCCTGCTCGTCGCCGCCGGCGACACCGTCGCCGAGGGCAGTCCCCTGGCCCACATCGACGTGGACGATGCGGCCGCGGCCGCGGGGCCGGCGGCCGCGCGCATCGACCTCGACCACGTGCGCGCCGACCTGGCCGAGTTGCACGCGCGGCAGGCGGCGTTGACCGACGCCGCGCGCCCCGAGGCGGTGGCGCGGCGGCGCGCCAGCGGACAGCGCACGGCGCGCGAGAACGTCGACGACCTCTGCGACGCCGGCAGCTTCGGCGAGTACGGCGGCTTCGCCATCGCCGCGCAGCGCGGGCGGCGCGGCCTCGAGGATCTCATCGCCCGGACGCCCGCCGACGGGTTGGTCGCCGGCGTCGGCACGGTCAACGGCCCGCTCGTCTCGCCCGAGCGGGCGCGCTGCGCGGTGCTGTCGTACGACTACACCGTGCTCGCCGGCACGCAGGGCTTCCAGAACCACCGCAAGAAGGACCGCCTGTTCGAGCTGGTCGAGCGCCTGCGCCTGCCGCTGGTCTTCTTCACCGAAGGCGGCGGCGGGCGGCCCGGCGATACCGACGCCCCCGGCGTCGCGGCGCTCGATTGCATGGCCTTCAATCTCTTCGGCCGCCTGAGCGGGCTCGTGCCGCTGGTCGGCATCAACTCGGGCCGCTGCTTCGCCGGCAACGCGGTGCTGCTCGGCTGCTGCGACGTGGTCATCGCGACGCAGAACTCCAACATCGGCATGGGCGGTCCGGCGATGATCGAGGGCGGCGGCCTCGGCGTCTACCGGCCAGACGACGTCGGCCCGATGGCCGTGCAGGTGCCGAACGGCGTGGTCGACATCGCCGTCGCCGACGAGGCGGCCGCCGTGCGCGCCGCGCGCCAGTACCTGTCATACTTCCAGGGCCCGCTGGCCGAGTGGGAGTGCGCCGACCAACGCGCCCTGCGCGCCGCGGTGCCGGAAAACCGCCTGCGCGTCTACGACGTGCGCGCGGTGATCGAGGCGCTGGCCGATACCGGCTCGGTGCTCGAGCTGCGCCGCCGCTTCGGCCTGGGGATGGTCACCGCCTTCGCCCGCATCGAAGGCCGGTCGATCGGCATCGTCGCCAACAACCCGACCCATCTGGCCGGCGCCATCGACAGCCCCGGCGCCGACAAGGCCGCGCGCTTCCTGCAGCTGTGCGACGCCTTCGACATTCCGATCCTCTTCCTGTGCGACACGCCGGGCATGATGGTCGGGCCGGACATCGAGGCTACCGCGCTGGTGCGCCATTGCTCACGCCTGTTCGTCGTCGGCGCCAGCCTCAGCGTGCCGTTCTTCACCATCGTGCTGCGCAAGTCGTACGGCCTCGGCGCCCAGGCGATGGCCGGCGGCAGCCAGAAGGCGCCGCTGTTCACCGTCGCCTGGCCGACCGGCGAGTTCGGCGGCATGGGCCTCGAGGGCGCGGTGAAGCTCGGCTTCCGCAAGGAGCTGGCGGCGATCGATGACCCGGCCGAGCGCCAGCGCCTGTTCGCCCACATGGTGGCGCGCGCCTACGAGCACGGCAAAGCGCTCAACACCGCGACCCACTTCGAGATCGACGACGTCATCGATCCCGCCGACTCGCGCCGCTGGATTCTGAGCGCGCTGCGCGCGGCGCCGCCGCCGGCGCCGCGCACGGGGAAGAAGCGGCCGTGCGTCGACACGTGGTGAACTCGCCTGGCGTGCGCACCAGGCTACCGCTTCGACGCGCGGGTCGCCTTCTGCGGTTTCGCCGCGGGCTGGCGGGCTGGCGCCGCGCCCGCCTCCATCGCTTTCAGCAAGCGCTTCGGAGCGCACAGGCGGTGCGCGTCGGCGAGGAACTCGGCGACCTCGTCCCAGTCGGTCGACGGCTGATCGAGCCGCAGGCCGATCCACCCGTTGTGGCCGACGTACGGCGGGACGAAGAAGCGCTGTGGCGCCGCGCCGACGACGATCTCCTGCACGCCCGGTTCGGCCTTGCACCAGATGGCGACGCGGCCGTCGCCATGGTGGTCGTCGACGAACATGGCGAACATCTTGCCACCGCCGACGCGGAACGTCGGGCTGCCCCAGGCCTCCTTCTCGACGCCGTCGGGCAGCGCCAGGCAGATGGCGCGGACGCGGGCCAGCGGGGCGCGCGGCGCCATCAGTAGCCCGGCATGGTGCAGTAGCCCGGACGGTTGCTGCTCATCGCTGGTGTCCTCCTGACGGTAGATGGGGCTTGGCCCAGGAAATCAGCACGCCAACAACGGATTGCACGGATTGAGCGGATTTCTGAGCCCTACTCCGTGCAATCCGCTCAATCCGTGTAATCCGTTGTTGGTCTCCGAGTCTTTTGGCAAAGCTGGTAGATGGCTCACCTGGCGCGGCGCGGATCGACTTCGAATGACACCTCGCTGGTCGCCACCGCAGTGGCATAGAGAATGGTCACCGGCGCGGCGGCGAACTGGCGATGCCACAGGCCCTGCGGGCAGATGAACAACGAGCCGGCGCGGGCGGTGTGCCGTTCGCTGCCGGTCGCGGTCAACACGGTGATCTCCACCTCGCCGTCGAGCACCTGCAGCATCTCGTCGCCGTCGGGGTGGCGCTCCCACGGCGTCCGGCCGGAGAAGCGCATGACGCCGAGCAGGCGCTCGTTCATCCAGCCGATCGGCCGCATGGCGGCGTCGGCATCGGCCGCCGTCGTCTCGGCGGTGATGGTCAGCGCCGGCAACGCCTCCAGCAGTCCGCGCACGTCGACCGGGGGCGCCACGGC
>JBOHWA010000165.1:0-12330 GCA_050735855.1 Binatia bacterium | reverse complement strand
GCAAAGACCTGCTGGTGGTGGCGGGGCGCACCTATGCCTGCACCCTGGTCGCCGACGAGGGCTCCGACGTGGCGATCACCCTCAGCTTCAGCGCGCCGGCGGATGGCGGCCCGTCGTTCGAGGCCGAGACGAACGAGCGCATCACGTTCACCTGTGCGTGCGACTCGAAGGGCAGCGCCGGCCAGCCGGCGTTCTTCGCCGCCCGCAGCTTCACCTGCGTGACCGGCGACGGGCCGCTGGTGTCCGTGCTGCGCGGCAGGGTATCCGGCCGCTCCGCGCAGGCCATCAAGCAGATGAGCGGTTGGGGCGCGGGGCACGGCGTCGTCGGCGCCTGCGTGCTGCCATGAGCCGGCGCGGAGGACGTCCGATGCGCCCTGCGCCGTCGCGGCAGTGGTTCGCGCTGATCGCCTTCGCCATCCTGGCGGCGCCGGTCGCGCACGGCGCGTCCGAGGACTGCTTCGTGGTGGAGGAGCGGCCGGGCTGTCGCAAGGACGATCCACAGTGCGATCCGGCCACGCCGCCCGTCTTCGTCCGCGTCGTTCGGCCGGACGGTTCGCCGTGCACGGACGGTACCAACGATCGCTGCCTCGACGCCACCGCGGGCACCTGCCAGCACGCCCTCTGCGTGCTGCCGCCAAAGAGCTGCGCGGCGCTCGACAGCTGCCACACCGCCGGCACCTGCGACCCCGCCACCGGCCAGTGCTCGAACCCGGCCAAAGCGGACGGTGCGCCGTGCAACGACGGCGACCTCTGCCGCGTCCGCGAGTCCTGCGCCGCCGGGGTGTGCCAGCCGGGGGCCCCGGTGGTCTGCAGCGGTCCGCAACCGGCGTGCGGTACGCCGCTCGGGTGCGATGCGAAGACCGGCGCCTGCGTCAGCCAGCCCAGTCCCGACGACACGTCGTGCGACGACGGCAACGCCTGCACGCGCGACGACCGCTGCGCGAGCGGCGCCTGTGTCGGCACCGATCCGCTGCCGTGCAACGGCCGGCCGGCGGCGCCGGGCGACGAGGTGGCGGTCAACCTGACGACGATCGGCAATCAGTACGCACCGGCGGCCTGCCGCACGGTTGGCGGTCAGCTCATCACCGTCTGGGCCGAGTTCGTCGACGGCGACAAGCTGGCGCCGAGTCGATCGCGCATCGTCGGGCGCCGCTATCGCGCCGCCGACGGCGCCTTCGGCGGCGAGTTCCGCGTCGACACCGCCGGCGTCCCGGTCGCCTCGCCCGACGTCGCCTGCGCCGCGAACGGCTCGTTCGTCGTCGTCTGGAGCGCGCAGGTGGGGCCGACGGACACCGACGTGTTCGCCCGCCGCTACAGCGCCGACGCCACCCCGCTCGGCGACCCATTCACGGTCAACGCCGAGACCGCCCTGGTGCAGGGCGGCCTCAACCAGGCGGCGGTGGCTGGCGACGCGGACGGCAACTTCGTCGTCGTCTGGAGCGATCTCTTCGACACGAACGAGAACGTGCGCGTCAGCGCCCGCCGCTTCGCCGCCGACGGCTCGCCGCGCGGCGGCCAGTTCGTCGTCAATACGTCGGCGCACTCGGGCAGCCGCCCCGACGTCGCGGTCGGGTCCGACGGCGACTTCGTCGTCGCCTGGACCGCAGCGACGGAGGATGACCAGGCGGACGTCTTGGCGCGCCGCTTCACCGCCGACGGCACGCCGCGCGGCGACGAGGGTCTCGTCAACCGCAAGACGACCGACGGCCGCCAGGGGCGCGGGCCCGACGTGCAGCCGCAAGGCCCGGCGGTGGCGCTGCTCACCAACGGCGACGCCGTCGTCGCGTGGACCAGCGACCTGGTCGACCCCGACACCGGCGTGGCCGCTCCGCCCATCCTCTTCGTGCAGCGCGTCCCCGCCGTCGGCCTGCCGGCGGCGCCGGAGATGCAAGTGGAGGACACCGGCTTCGCCGCCGTACCGGACGTCGCCGCCGTCGGCGACGGTTTCGTCGTCACCTGGACGCGGCTCAGCCTGTACATGGCAAGCCCGCCGGTCTTCGTCGCCTCGAGCGACGTCTGGGCGCGGCGCTTCGCAGCGGACAGCAGGCCGATCGACGCGGCCTTTCGGGTGAACCGCTTCGCCGGCCCGGGCCACCTGCTGGGCGCCGTGGTCGAGCTGAAGGGCGACCAGCCGGTCCTGGCCGGCGCCGGTGCCGCGCTCGCCGGCGGCGCCGACGGCGCCTTCGCCGTCGCCTGGGAGAGCGCCGGTCGGCCCGCCTTCGAGATCGACGGCACGCCGGCCCAGCACGGCCAGGACGGCGACCGCAGCGGCATCTACCTGCAGCGATTCCTGAGCGCCGACGACTGCCGCGACACGGCCAGCTGCGATCCCGCCACCGGCCAGTGCGGCACGCCGCGCGCCGACGGCACGGCCTGCGACGACGGCGATGCCTGCACCAGCGGCGATCAATGCGCCGCCGGTGCGTGCAACGCCAGCCCGGTGCAGTGCCCCGCCAGCGCCTGTCACGACGGCGGCCTCTGCGATCCGCGCACCGGCGCCTGCGTGCAAGTCGAGCAGCCGGACGGTACGCGCTGCGAGGACGGCAACCTCTGTACGTTCGGTGAAACCTGCCAGGCGGGCGCCTGCGCCTCCGGCGCCCCGCGCGACTGCAGCGCGCGCGATCTCTGCCACCAGGGGAGCTGCGACACGACCACCGGGCAGTGCGTCTTCGCCGCGAAGCCCGACGGGACGGCGTGCGAGGACGCCAACCACTGCACGGCCGGCGACACCTGCCGGAGCGGCGCCTGCACATCCGGCGTCCCGGTGGTGTGCGCCGCGGCCGCGGACTGCCAGGACTCCGCCTGCATCCCGAAGGTGGGGTGCACCGTCACCGCCAGGCCGGACGGGACGGCGTGCAGCGACGGCAACCAATGCTCGGTCAACGACCGCTGCGCCGGCGGCCGCTGCGCCGCCGGCCCGGCGCTGATCTGCGGCGGCAATGCGGACCCCTGCCGTCAGGCCTACGCGTGTGACCCACAGACCGGTGCCTGCGCCAGCCCGTTCAGCCCCGACGGCACGCCGTGCAACGACGGCGACGCCTGCACGCGCGCCGACCAGTGCCGCGGCGGCGCCTGCGGCGGGTCGCCCGAGCCGGCCTGCGCCGCGCTCACCGATGCACTCGCCTGCTGGGTGGCGCGGCCGCTGACCCCCTTCAACCTGCGGCCCTACAACGCACACGTCGACGAGTTCGGCGCCGCACCCGACCTGGTGGCGCTGCGCCCCGCGGGGTTGTGCGAGGCCGCCGGACTCGACGGCGGCCCGCTCGCCAACCCGGCGCTGCGGCTCGGCTGCTACGACGTCAAGACCAGGCTCTTGCCGACGACGCTGACGAAGCTGGCCCGCTACTTCGGCTACGACGTGTCGGACCGCACCCTGGTCAACCGTTTCGGCGTGCAGTCGGTGCGCGTCCTGCGCCCGCGCGGCGCCACCGGCGAGTCGGTCTGCACGCCGCTGCGCGGACCCGACGGGGGCCTGCCAGGTCTCCCGCGCCACCGCTGCTACACGGCGTTGCCGGCGCTGGTGCCGAAGAACGGCCCGCTGGTCACCCTCAAGGGCGGCCTCGGCGGCGGCACCTTCCGCCTCGGCGCCCTACAGCGCTACTGCACGCCGGCCGGCGCCCCCGGCGCGGCACCCGCCGTCGTACTCGCCTGCTACGCCCTGCGCGAGGACCGGCCGCCGCGCCTGGCGCCGCCCGACCAGAAGGTGAGCGGCGACTTCGGCGCCCAGACCCTGCGCCTGGCGGTCACCGGCCGCACCCTGTGCGTCCCGTCGGCGCTCAAGTAGCGACGGGCTGGCGGAGCATCGTCGATCGGAGTGCGACTGCAGCGCCGTCTGTTCCACGTCATCCGCGGCGGTCCGGTAGGGCGCGAACGGCGGCGCGCGCTGCGTCGTGCAGCAGCGAACTTCGGGGACGGGACACCAGTGCTCCCAGGTCAGCGGTCGAGCGGGCGGGTCCACCCGCCGTCCGTGCGCGCCGCCGCTCGCCATCGCGGCGCAATTGTGGTGCTCTGCCGGCGTGACCGTTGCCGCGCCAGCGCTCTTTGCCCCAGCCCGACTCGGACCGATCGAGCTGCGCAACCGGGTGATCAAGTGCGGCACCAACGAGGGGATGGCGCGCGGCGGCCTGGTCACCGAACGCCTGATCGACTGGCACCGCGAGTTCGCGGCCGGCGGCGTCGGCATGACCACGCTGGCCTACTGCGCGGTATCGGCCGACGGCCGCACCTATCGCGACCAGATCTGGATGCGCGAGGCGGCGCTCGAGGGGCTGCGCCGCTTCACCGACGCAATGCACGCCGAAGGCGCCAAGGCGTCGATCCAGCTCGGCCACGCCGGCTGGTTCGCCAGCCGGGCGGTCATCGGCGGCGCCCCGCTCGGGCCATCGCGCATGTTCAGCCCGCACGGGATGTGCTTCTCGCGCGCCATGCAGGACGCCGACTTTGCTCGCCTGCGCGACGACTTCGCCGCCGCGGCGCGGCTGGCGGCGACGGCCGGCTTCGATGCGCTCGAAGTGCACATCGGGCACGGCTACCTGCTGAGCCAGTTCCTCAGCCCGTACAACAATCGCCGGCGCGACGGCTGGGGCGGCAGCGCCGAGCACCGCGCCCGCTTTCCGCGCGATGTGATGCGCGCCGTGCGGGGCGCCGCCGGGCCGCACGTCGCCGTGTACGCCAAGCTCAACATGGACGATGGCTTTGCCGGCGGCCTGACGCTCGAGGACGCCCTCCAGGTCGCGGCCTGGATCGAAGCCGACGGCTCGGCCGATGCGCTGCAACTCACCGGCGGCCACACGACGCGCAGCCCCTTCTATCTGATGCGCGGCGCCGTGCCGCTGCGCGAGATGGCCGCCAGCCAGCACGACCGACTGCGCCGCGCCGCGATGCAGATCTTCGGCCGCCTGCTGATCCGCGCCTACCCGTTCGAGGAGGCCTTCTTCCTGCCCAAGGCACGCCGCTTCCGCGCCGCCGTGCGCCTGCCGCTGATGCTGCTCGGCGGCGTCACGCGCCTGGAGACGATGGAGCAGGCGCTGGCCGAGGGCTTCGACTTCGTCGCCCTCGGCCGCGCTCTCATCCGCGATCCCGACCTCGTCCGCCGCATGCAGGCCGGCGAGCTGCGCGGCTCGCGCTGCGTGCCGTGCAATCAATGCGTCGTCGAGATGGAGCGCGGCGGCACGCGCTGCGTCCGGCGCGAGCCGGCCCAGCCGGGCTGACGGTTGTCCGCCCGGCTGGGGATTGGTAAGCCGCGCGCATGGCGAGCCCCGCGCGCGACCCAAATCAGCCCGACGCCCTCGAGGACTTCGATCCCCGCGACCTGACCTTCCTCGGCCAGACCAAGCGAGTCTTCGTCGCCGGCACGGGTCCGGCCGTCATCGTCATGGCCGAGATGCCCGGCATCTACCCGCTGGTGGCGCGCTTCGCCCGCTGGGTGCGCGACGCCGGCTTCACCGTGTGGATGCCGAGCCTGTTCGGCGATCCCGGGCGGCCGCTGTCGCTCGGCTACGGCGCGCGCAGCATGGTGCTGGGCTGCATCAGCCGCGAGTTCCGCGCCTTCGCCGCCAACCAGTCGAGCCCGGTGATCGACTGGTTGCGCGCCCTGGCGGTGCATGCGCATCCGGCGTGCGGCGGGCGCGGCGTCGGCGCCATCGGCATGTGCTTCACTGGCAACTTCGCCCTGTCGCTCATGCTCGAGCCGGTGGTGCGCGCCCCGGTGCTGTCGCAACCGTCGCTGCCGATCCTGCAGAAGGGCGGCATGCACATCGCCCCCGACGAGCTGGCCACGGTGAAGGCGCGCCTGGAGCGCGAGGACCTGACGGTGCTCGCCTACCGCTTCGCCGGCGACTCGTTCTGTCGCGCCGAGCGCTTCGCCGCCTACCAGGCGGCGCTCGGCGATCGCTTCGTCGGCCGCGTGCTGCCGGACTCGGCCGCCAACCCCGACGCACTGATGAAAAACCCCCACAGCGTCGTCACCGCGCACCTCATCGACCGCGACGGCGAACCGACCATCGAGGCGCGCAACGAGATCCTCGCCTTCTTCCGCACCCGCCTGATCGGATGACCGGGGTCGGACCCGTGCAACTGGTTGATACGACCCATGACTCACCCCCTTTTCGGACTTCAGGATCGCTAGGGAGCGCCCTTTTGGTGGGGAAATGGGGCCTCTAGGGAGCGGCAACAAACAGCAGCTGGACCCTGTCTCAAAGGCCGCCTTTTCGGCCCGGAAAAGCAGCGTCTAAGCCTCCGACTGGGCTGACAAGGTGTCCGAAGTTGAGGCCCCTCAAGCACTTGCGGAGGTCCGACCCGACCTTGACCATTACCTGGTACCCCAAGCGGGAGAACACGGTGACGGGAAATCTAAAATCCGCGCTGATCAAGGTTCCGGCAGTGACGCTGGCCTTCTGGATCATAAAAATCTTCGCGACCACACTTGGCGAAACCGCCGGTGATGCCGTTTCAATGTCATGGCTGGGCGAAACCACGGCGGATGCACCCACGTCGTTCTGGGAAGGTGGCTACCTGATCGGCACAGGAATTTTCGCGACCGCACTGGCCGTTCTCGTCTTTTTTCAGATCCGCGCGCGGCGGTTCAATCCCTGGCTTTACTGGTCGGCCATCATCGCCTCGACCACGGCGGGCACGACCATGGCGGACCTCGCCACGCGTTCGCTGGGTATCGGATATCCAGGCGGGTCGATCCTGCTGCTGTCGCTGGTCCTGCTCTCGCTGTTCGTCTGGCATCGGGCGCTGGGCACGGTTTCGATCAACTCGCTGCACGAGCCCAAAGCTGAACTCTATTACTGGCTGACCATCACCTTTTCTCAGACGCTGGGTACCGCACTGGGCGACTGGATCGCTGACGGCCCGCTGGGTTACCTTGGTTCGGCAGTGATCTTCGGCTCACTGCTCGCAGCGATCGCACTGGCCTACTTCCGCACCTCGATCAGCCATGTCGCGCTGTTCTGGGCGGCCTTCATTCTCACCCGCCCGCTCGGCGCGGTGGTCGGCGATTTCCTCGACAAGCCAATTGCCAAGGGGGGGCTGGACCTAAGCCGGGTCGGCGCTTCGGCGGTGCTCATTGTCGCCATCGTCGCGCTGATATTGCTGGTGCGGCAGAAAGCCGCCGAAGCGGCTTATGAGGCCTGACCTCGTGCGTTTGAAAAGAGGCCATGCGGTGCGCGGGCTTGTATGAGCCGCGCTTTTCGCCGCCCCGACGACCGCATGGGGAAACCGCGACATCGGCCTGGTCTCCTCCGTAGGCCCGTCGTCCGTCAGCGCGGGGGTGTGCTCGCCTCGGCGGCGGTGCGCCAGCTCTGCAGCATGTGGACGTAGTTGAAGCGCTGCAGCGCGGCGGGATCGGGACACCGCGCCAGGTTCATGCTGCCCTGCATCTGGCGCAGCGAGTCGTACTCGTGCGCCTCGAGCCAGCGCGCCGTCGCCTCGCGCACCGTGCGCAGGTGCTCGACGCCCTGGCGCAGGAGGCAGGAGACCATCTGCACCGCGTGCGCCCCGGCCATCACCGCCTTGATCGCGTCGACGGCGGTGTGCACCCCGCCGCTGGCCGCCAGCGAGACGCCGGTGTGCGCCGACAGCACCGCCAACCAGACGGTGCGCAGCGGCAGCTCCTCGGAGGTCGACAGATGCAGGGTGCGCGCCATCTCCAGCGCCTCGATGTCGATGTCGGGCTGGTAGAAGCGGTTGAACAGCACCAGCCCGTTCGCGCCGGCCTGCTCGAGCCGGCACGCCAGGTGGGGGAGCGCGGTGTAGAAGGGCGACAGCTTGACCGCCAGCGGGAGACGCACCGCCTGGCGGACGGCGCGCAGCATGTCGACCAGGCGATCCTCGACGACCGCCGGGCTCTCGGTCGGGTCGGTCGCCAGCTCGTAGACGTTGAGCTCGAGCGCGTCCGCCCCGGCGTCCTGCAGCAGCCGCGCGAAGCCGAGCCAGCCGCCCAGCGAGCGGCCGTTGAGCGACGCCACCACCGGCACGCGCACCGCGGCTTTGATACGCCGCACCTGCTCGAGATACTCCTCCGGGCCGAGGGCGAAGTCGGCCGGACGCGGCAGGTAGGACAGCGCCTCCGCGTGCGACTCCTCGCGCGCGTCGGCATAGGCGGCGAAGGCGAGCTGCTCTCCGACCAGCTGCTCCTCGAACAGCGAGTGCATGACGATCGCCGCGGCGCCCGCGTCCTCGAGACGGCGCACCGTGTCGAGGTCGTCGACCAACGGCGATGCCCCCGGCATGAACGGATGCGGCAGGTCGAATCCCAGGTAGGTGGTCGAGAGATCCATGCTCCGCTCTCCCCTTCAGCGCCGCGCGCCTGTCACCTGCGCATGGCGGTTGAGGATCACATACAATAGGGAACTGCCCGAGCGGAAGGCGCCTACGACAAACACCAGATGTGGCACAGGCACCGAAGACTGACAATCCTCTCCGTTGGCAACAGTGAGTGAATGGGGTACGGAGGTCACCCGCCGATGAAGGTCGCGTTCATCACTCGGGCGACCGTGTTCAGTTCGCCAGGCGGCGACACGCGACAGATGCTGGAAACGGCCGCCGCGCTGCGGATTCTCGGCGTCGAGGTCACCATCCTGCTCGCCGATCAGGTCATCGACTACCGCTCGTACGACCTGCTGCACGTCTTCAACATCATCCGCCCGGCTGACATCATCTTTCACGTGCGGCGATCCGAGCGGCCGTACGTGGTCACCTTGAACTTCGTCGAGTACGGAGGGGTTCCCGAGGACGGACGCAGTCGGTGGAGCACGGCGCTCGGGCGGCTCTTGTCCGAGAGCGCCTCCGCGTACGTGAAGACCCTCGCCCGCGCCTGGAGGAATGGCGAGAGGATCGTCAGTCGCGAATATCTCCGCTGGGGACAGGCGCGCTCCATCGCCTACGTCGCTCGCCGGGCGCGCATGCTCCTGCCGAACTCGGAGAGCGAGTACGCCCGATTCACCGCGAAGTACGCTGCCGCGCCGGCGTACCGCGTGGTGCCCAACGGCATCCGGGCGGATCTCGGCACCAGGACCTACCCACCAACCGATCCGTATCGACGCGCCGTCCTCTGCATGGGTCGCATCGAAGGCCGCAAGAACCAGTTGAATCTGATCCGAGCGCTGAACCACACCCCGTACCAACTGTTCATTCACGGGACGCCGTCGCCAAACCACGCGGCGTACTTCGATCGCTGCCGGCGTGAGGCGGCGCCGAACGTGCACATCGGCGGGTGGCTCGACGACGAGGCGCTGTACAGCGCTTACGCCAGTGCCAAGGTCCACGTGTTGCCCAGCTACTTCGAGACCACGGGACTGTCGTCGCTCGAAGCCGCCGCCCTGGGGTGCAACCTCGTCGTCTCCCCCAACGGCGACACGCGCGAGTACTTTCAGGACGACGCCTGGTACTGCGACCCGGACTCGCCGGCGTCGATTCGCGCCGCCGTCGACGCGGCCTACCAGGCGCCGCCGAACCCGCACCTCACCGCCCGCATCTTGGATCGCTACACCTGGAGTCGCGCTGCCGTCGAGACGCGGGCGGCGTATGAAACGGTGCTGCAACAGGAGTCGTCGTGCCGCCGCTGACGCCAGGCGGACTGCCGCGGCTCGCCATCGGCATCCTGGGAACGAGAGGGATCCCGAATCGATACGGCGGCTTCGAGGAATGCGCCGAGCAGTTGGCGGTGCGACTGGTGCAGAAGGGGCACCGCGTCTCGGTCTACAACCCGCACGGACACACATTCCGCGGCGACACGTGGCGCGGCGCGACGATCATCCGCCGCTGGGCACCGGAGACGCGGCTCGCAACCATCGGCCAGTTCGCCTACGACCTCGCGTGCCTCAACGACGCCCGCCGGCGTGGTTTCGACGTGCTGCTGCAGCTGGGATACACCAGCAGCAGCGTCTGGCACCGGCGCTGGCCGAAGGCCTGCCCCAACGTGGTCAACATGGACGGGATGGAATGGACGCGGGCGAAATATCACCCCCTCGCCAGGCGGTTCCTCAAACACGCCGAACGCCTGGCCGCGATGCATGCCGATGCGCTCGTCGCCGATTCGCCGGGCATCCAAACGCACCTGGCCGAAACCTATCAGCGCCAGGCGCACTACATTCCCTACGGCTCCGCAGTGCTCGACACCGGGGACGAGGGTGTGCCGTCACAGTACGCGGTATCCCCCTTCGCCTACCACGTGGCGGTGGCGCGGTTGGAGCCGGAGAACCACATCGAGCTCATCATCCAGGGGTGTCTGGAGAGCGGCACGGACACGCCGCTCCTGCTGGTCGGCAGCACGGCGACCTCCCATGGTCGCTCCATGGTGGCGCGATACGGGCGGCATCCGCAGATCCGCTTCGTCGGACCCATCTACGACCGACCCCGACTCGACAGTCTGCGCTTCTACTCGCACCTCTACTTCCACGGTCATTCCGCCGGAGGCACGAACCCATCTCTCCTCGATGCGATGGGCTGTCGGGCGCTGATCGTGGCCCACGACAACCCCTTCAACCGCGCGGTGCTCGAAAACGACGGACTCTATTTCGACGATCTCCGCAGTCTGGTCGCGGCGATTCGTAGCGCCGCGTCGAAGCGCGAGCGCAGCGACGCGATCGAACGCAACGTGGAGCGCATCCGCGCCGTATTCAATTGGGATCTGGTGACGGAGCAATACGAAGCGGTCTTCCGCCAAGCCACCGACCGTGCACGAGACCACCGATAGCCGTCCGATCGCCGGCTTCCTGCGCGGCTATGCCTTCGTGCTGTCGGGCAATGCCGTCGCTGCGATCGTGTCGCAACTGATCTCGGTGTGGCTCGCGCGCGCGATGAGCGTCGAGGACTTCGGTGTGTACTCGTGGAGCGAGTCGCGCCAGTACCTGAATCATCACGTACTACGTGTCGGCTCTGGCGTTGCTGGTCTGCACCGGTGCGACCGAGCCGATGGCCGTCGCCGGCATCTTCGTCGGCTCCGCGGTGAGCGCAGGGATCGTGGCGCTGGCGGTTCTGGCGCGACGGGCCTGGCCCCTGATGCCTCTCGATCCCAGCGCCTCGGCGCGCATGGCGACGCTGGGAAAGTGGATCCTCTACGCGGGGCTTCTCGCGATCGCTCTACAGAGGATCGACATGCTGGTCGCCGCCCGATTGCTTTCGCGCGAGGATCTCGGCGTCTACGGCGCAGCCTCCCGCCTGCTGTCCGCTCTGATGATCTTCCTGAATGCCGCGGCCTCGCTCTACCTGACCCGCTCGCCGCTCGCCGTTCGCTCCGCGGTGGCGCGGCGCGCCTACTGGCGTGACACGGTGACCCTGACCGCGCTCCTGCTCCTCCTCGTGTTGGGGTTGATCGTCCTCGCTCCCTCGCTGGTCGGCGTGTTCTTCGGAGCGCGATACGCGACGGCGGCGGCGCCCATCCAGACCTTGTTCATCGGGCACGTCCCCCTGATACTGGCGCTGCCCCTGGCCGGCCTTCTCTACGCCCTGGACGACTCGCGCAGCGTCTTCGTCGCTCGGGCGTGGTGCCTGGGCGCGACCATTGCTGCCAACGCGGCCCTCACCCCGCGCCTCGGCATGACGGGGCCCGGTTGGGCGTTCGGCGTCGGGTACCTGGCGTATCTGGCCTATCTGGCGATGGCCGTCTCGCGCCGGAAGGGCGCACCGGCGGTTCGGGTGCGCCGGCTTCCCGACGGGGAATCCATCGCACCGCTCTAGCCTTGATGAGACAAAAGACTTCAACGCGAAGACGCGAAGACGCGAAGTGTTACCGAGGAGTCTGCACCCGGCCGGCTCTTTCCCAATCCGCATCAGCGATGTGGTTCCGGGAGCGCTCGCTCCACAGCTGAGCTCCTCTGGTCTTCGCGCCTTCGCGCCTTCGCGTTGATCTTTTTCTGTCACATCAAGGCTAGCCCTTGCCCTTGCCCTAGCCCTAGCCCTGGACGAGATGGATCAGCCTCCATCGAGCCGGAGTCGTCTCATTCAGGGCTAGGGCTAGGGCTGGTTTCGGGCAACCCCCTCCCACCCCTGCTTGCGACGGCGGCACGCCTTCGGCACAAGCAAGGGACTCCCCGTGGCCCCCCCCGTCCCCCCTCTCGCTCCATCCCCCGCGCAGGAGCGCGCCAATCTGTGGGCGGTCTGCGCGGCGCAGTTCCTCACCCTGGCGGGGATGACGGCGGTGTTGCCGCTGATCCCGCTGTATCTGCAGCAGATCGGCGTGGTGGAGCGGGCGGCGCTGAAGTACTGGACGGGGGCGCTCGGGGCGGCGCCGTTCGCGGTGGCGGTGTTCGCCACGCCGATCTGGGGCGCGCTGGGGGATCGGATCGGCTACAAGCCGATGGTCGTGCGCTCGGTGGCGGGCAT
>JBOHWA010000164.1:0-4534 GCA_050735855.1 Binatia bacterium | reverse complement strand
GCATCAGCCTGCGCAACTACCTGGCGGTGCGCGACACGCTGGCGCACGACCTCGTCCTGTACGGTCTGCACCTCAACGACCTGATCAGCTTCCCGACCAGCTACGTCGCGACGGACACGGCCGCTGCCGCGCCGGCCGCGTGGCGCTGGCGGCTCGGCGGGTTTGTCGCGCGCACGCTGGAGAAGCGCCGCGAGCGCGCCGAACGGATCCGTCATCTGACCGACCCCGCGCAGCTGAATCTGCCGCGCTTCAGCGACAACATGGCGGCGATCGAGAGCCTGCAGCGCGAGAGCACCAGCCGCGGCGCACGCTTCTACGTCGTGATCCTGCCCATCCTGGTCGACCTGCGCGCCGGGACCTTCGATCCGGTCTACGCCGCCATCCGCCAGGCACTCGAACAACGCGGTGTGTCCTCCATCGACCTCACCGACAGCCTCGATGGCGGGAGCGACTCCGCCTACTGGATCCTCCCCTTCGACCAGCACCCCAACGAGCGCGCCAACGCGGCGTTCGCTCGGCGGCTGACCGACGCGCTGCGCCAAGCGGACGGGATCGACGAGTGAGTCACTGGCGGCGGCCGGACGGCGGGCGTGTGCGCCGCCGGCCGGGCCGCTGTGGCTCGCGCGACTGCAGGATCTTCTTCAGGGTTGCGTCGAGGTCCACGGGGTGGGCGGCGGCGAGGCTGCGGAGGTGGGCGACGAGCTGGGGGAAGGGCGGCGGGAAGGGGTCGGCGGGACTGGCGAAGACGACCTTGTTGTCGCTGCCATCGGCCTTGATCGCGACGATCCGTCCGCCGAAGGCGGTGCGGATGCTCTCGACGTGGCGATCGCAGTCGGGATCGTCGGTGTGCAGGTTGACGACCAGCACGCCGCTCGACGTCAGGCGCGCACGGCAGTCGTCATAGAACGCGGCGCTGCAGAGTCGGTCGGGCTGGCCGGTGCGGTCGAAGCCGTCGACCAGGAGGACGTCGAAGGGCGCGCCGTCGCGCCGCACGAAGTCGGCGCCGTCGGCACACAGCACGCGAAAGCGCGGACCGTCCGGCGGAATGCCGAACGTGGCGCGCAAGGCGATGACCGGCGGCGAGATCTCGATCGCGGTGAAATCCGCTGCCGGCAGCGCCCGGCCGCAGTACTTGGCCAGCGATCCGCCGCCCAGGCCGATCATGGCGATGCGCGCCGGCGCGGGGTGCAGGAGCAGAAAGCCCATCATCAACCGCGTGTACTCCAGCACCAGCTGCGCCGGCGCGGCGTGCAGCATGCGGCTCTGCAGCGTGCCGTTGTCGAAGGCGAGCGACAGTCCACCGTCTTCGTCGCACACGACCGGCTCGCCGGTGGCGGCGGGGGGCGGCGTACGGTCGGACATGTGCATCGCCCGAAGAGCGGCGCGGTCGCGCGCTACGCCGCCGGGCCGCGCCCGAGCCGTTCGAGGGTGGTGGCGTGCGACTCGCGGCTGATCCGGTACAGGGACAGCAGGGCCGTGGCGGCGAGGAAGAGGACAACGAGCGTCGGCAGGTAGACGAGGCCGAGGTTGCGCAGGGCGGTGGGATCGACCGTGCCCGGTTGTGCCTGGCGCGGGAAATCGATGGCGCGCAGCAGCAGAGTCGAGGTGAAGATCCCGGCGCCGGACACCGCCTTCTGCACGAACGCGTTGGCGGCGAAGAAGACGCCTTCCGAGCGGCGCCCGGTGGTGACCTCGCTGTCCTCGACCACGTCGGCGACCATCGAGGCGACCAGGATGCTCGAGATGATGAAGAAGGTGATGAGGGTCGTGTTGGCGATGCCGAGAATCGGCACCAGCGCCGGCGAGCCGTTGGCCGGGAACGCGCCGAGCAGCCGCAGCACGATCGGCAGCGAGCCGAGGAAGAGGGCGCCCAGCGCGCTCCAGATGGCCGCCCGCTTCTTGCCCACGCGCCGCGACAGACCCGGGGTGAGGGCCGCCGCGAGCCCGGCCGAGATGAAGTTCAGCCCGGCCAACAGCGACATCTGCGACGACGACAACTGCCAGAAAAAGGTGTTGAAGTAGATTCCCAGCACGGCGGCCATCCCCACGGCCATACTGGTGAAAATCGCCGCGCCGAAGAGCACCAGGAAGGAATGGTTGGCGAGCGTCTCGCGCAGCTCGGTCAGCGTGCCGCGCAGGCCCAATCGGCGCTTCGGCGGCGGTGCCTTGAGGCGCGGAATGTGCGCGTGTGTACCGGCCGCCGAGACGACGATGGCGATGGCCATGATGACGGCCGAGACCAGCCCGTAGCGGCGATAGCCTTCCGGGTTGAGCACCCCGGTGGGATGGGCGGCATCCGGTTGGAGGAAGACCGAATAGGCCAGCACCGCCATGGTCAGACCACCCCACCAGCCGAAGAAGAAGCGATAGCTGAGGATCGAGGTGCGCGCGTCGTAGTGGTCGGTGAGCTCCGCCGCGAGCGATGCGCTGGGAATTTCGTAGCAGGCGATCAGGGCGCGCACCAGGATGGCGACGACCAGCAGGTACCAGAAGAGCTGCGCGTGCGAGAGGCCCGCCGGCGGGGCCCAGAGGACATAGTACGCCACGGCAACGGGCAGGGCCGACGCGTACATGAACGGATGGCGTCGCCCCCACGGCGAGCGCAGGTGGTCCGAGGCCCAGCCGATGAACGGATCGAGGATCGCATCGGCGATGAGTGCCAGCATGATCGCCAGGCCGACGCGGTCCTCGGGCAGGCCGAGCACCTGGCTGTAGTAGATGAGCAGGAAGATGCCGAAGCCGTTGTCCTTGACGCCGAAGGCGATCGAGCCGAGACCGTAGAAGACCTTCGTGCGGACAGTGAGCGCGTCGGCCTCGGTGGGGCCGTGCGCCGACGGTCGCTCCGCGGGCGGCGCGGGGGTGGGGAGCGCATGGCTCGGTCGATTCACAGTCTCACACCCCGGCGCCCGAAAGTGCCAGCAGTCTGCGCCGGAACGCAAGACCAGCCGCGGGTGTCGATTGGAACCGGCGTCGAACGACTATCGGGTGTCACCGCGCCTCGACCAGGGGGTGGAGAGCGGTATGATAGGGCTTTGGACTGGGCGCGGGAGCGCGCGAGGAGGAGTGTATGAAGTACATGTTGCTGATCTACGAAGCTGATGCGGATCGCCTGGCGCACATGGACGAGCGGATGCCGACCTGCACGGCGTACGCCGAGGCGATGAAGAAGGCCGGCATCTACGTCAGCGGCGATCGCCTGCGCGGGGGGTCGTCCTCGACCACCGTGCGCGTGGTCGACGGCAAGACGCACGTGGTCGACGGCCCCTACGCCGAGGCCCGCGAGCAGCTGGGCGGCTTCCATATCATCGACGTGCCCGATCTCGACTCGGCGCTGGCGTGGGCGGCGCGCTGTCCGAGCGCCGCACGCGGCACGGTCGAGGTCCGCCCGGTCTGGCCCCTGTAGGCCGGGCAGGGCGATGGCAGCAGGAGAAGCGGAGGCGCGCGCCCGTGACACCGCCGAGGCGGTCGCGCGGCGCAGCTACGGCAAGCTCGTCGCCTACCTGGCGGCGCGCACCGGCGATGTCGCCGGCGCGGAGGATGCGCTGTCCGAGGCCTTCGCGGCGGCCATCGTCGAGTGGCCGGCGCGCGGCGTCCCCGACTCTCCCGAGGCCTGGCTGCTGACGGTGGCACGCCGCAAGCTGATCGATGCATCGCGGCGCCGCCGCAGCCGCACCGAGGGGGTGGAGCACCTCACGCTGATGGCCGACGAGCTGGCGGCCGCCGCCGCGACGCAGTCGAGCCTGCCCGACGAGCGCCTGGCGCTGATGTTCGCCTGCGCCCACCCGGCGATCGATCCGCGCGTCCGCGCGCCGCTGATGCTGCAGACCATCCTGGGCTTCGACGCCGCCAGCATCGGCTCGGCATTCCTGGTCTCGCCGGCGACGATGGCGCAGCGCCTGGTGCGCGCCAAGACCAAGATCCGCCACGCCGGCATTCCCTTCCACGTGCCCGAGCGCGGCGAGCTCGCAGCGCGCCTCGACGCCGTGCTCGAGGCCATCTACGCCGCCTACGCCGAGGGCTGGACCGATCCCGCCGGCACCGACGTCCGCCGGCGCAATCTCGCCGAGGAGGGGATCTGGCTGGGCCGCCTGGTCGCGGCGGTCCTACCCGACGAGCCCGAAGCGCTCGGCCTGCTGGCCCTGATGCTGTATGCGCAGGCGCGGCGCGACGCGCGGCGCGACGCGCAGGGCGAATACGTCCCGCTGACCGAGCAGGATCCCGGCCGCTGGGACCACGCCCTGATCGACGAAGCCGAGGCTCTGCTGCTGCGCGCCAGCGCCCTGCCGGCGACCGGCCGCTACCAGCTCGAAGCCGCGGTGCAGTCGGCGCATGTCGTGCGGCGCCGCGGCGGCGCGGCCGACTGGGCGGCGATCGAGCGCATCTACGACGCCCTCCTGGCGATCACCGGCTCACCGGTGGTGGCGATCAACCGCGCCGTGGCGGTGGCGGAGACCCGCGGTGCAGCCGCCGGCCTGGCGGCGCTCGACGCGCTCTCGGATCCCCAGCGCCTGACCGACTACCAACCATACTGGGC
>JBOHWA010000163.1:0-2472 GCA_050735855.1 Binatia bacterium | reverse complement strand
GCACCGCGCCGCGCAGGGCGCGTTCGACCGCGTCGTCGGCCCGGCGCGGGACATCGCCGGGCTCGGCGCCGGCGCTGAGCTGCGCGTGCAGCCAATCGCACAAGGCGGTCAGCGCCTCCGGGGCGACGTTGAGGTCGGCCTCGGCCTCGACCTCGTAGGCCGCGCCGGCGAGGATCGGCAGGTGGCCGCGCCCCGGCGCCACGATCGTCAGGCGCAGCGCGCCGCCGTCGCGGTGGGCGAAGCGCAGCTCGATGCGGCGGCGGCGGTCCTCGGTGATCTCGTGTTGCAGCGTCCAGCCGTCGGGCAGCGCCGCGGCCGCCAGCGCGGCGCGCAGCGGCGCCAGCAGCGGCTCGACCAGGATGACGAAGCTGCGGCGTGACGGGTCGGCGGCGAGCAGGTCGGCGCGGCTGAGCGGCTGGAACTCCTCGCCGCCGTGCAGCTCCAGATAGCCGCGGAAGATGCCGGTGCAGCGCGAGCGGAAGACGCACGCGTCGCAGCCCGGCAGGTGGGCGCGCAGCGAGGTCTGCCACTCGTACTTGTTCATCTCGTCCTCGAGCCCGTTGCTGTCGGAGGACTTGGTGACCGTTTCCTGGCCGCCGTGATGGATGCGCGAGGCCCAGGCCGGGAGGATGCAGTAGGGCAGGTTGCCGACGTTGATGTCGAAGTCCGGATCGCTGCGCTCGAAGCCCTCCAGCATGGCGGCGTAGTACGGCGCCATGTCGGAGTAGCGCGGCATGATGTCGCGCAGGTAGGTCTCGTCGCGCTCGCCGGTGCTCTCCGGGCGCACGATGTCGACGTGCAGCTGGCGCACGCCGTAGCGCGCCACCAGCTCCGGGTAGTGCGGCAGCGAGCGGTAGCTGCGCTCGTTGACGCACATGTTGGCGGTGATCAGTTGGCCGTCGCGCTGCAGGATGTCGAGGCCGTGTACGATGCGCTGGAACGATTCGGCGCGGCCGGTGACGGCGACGTGCGCGTCGTCGGTGGCGCCCTGGATCGAGATGCGCCACTCGAAGCGGCCGAGCTTGGTGACCGACTCGATGAAGCCGGGGTGGGTGAACATCACCCCGTTGGTGAAGATGACGATGTGCTGGAAACCGTACTCGACCGCGGCGGCCAGCGCGTCGAGGAAGCGCTTGTGGATGGTCGGCTCGCCGCCCAGAAAGGTGAGGTGGGTGGCACCGGCGGCGCGCGCCTCACGCAGCGCCTCGAGGATCGGCTCGAGCGGCACCGGACGGGCGATCTTCAGCGCGGTCAGTTGCCCGCTGGAGCAGAACACGCAGCGGTTGTTGCAGAGGTGGCCGAGCTGGATCTCGAAGCGGTGCCCGGCCCCCGAGGTGGTGACGTTGGTCGCGGCGCGCCGGTCTTCGGCGCTGATGTTCGACTCGACCCCCATCCCGTCGGTGACGATAGTCCAGCCTGCCGGCGTATCGCAAGGCGTAACAGCGGCTTGGATCAACGCGGCGGCGTCGGAGCGCAGGCTCGCGGCGTGTGGCGTGGATCCTGCCTGTAGACGACCCCAGTATTGCGGATTGGTTGGCGTGTGCGGCCATGTCACGCCGCTGCTCCCAAGATCCCTTCCCCCTTGCGGGGGGAAGGCCAGGATGGGGGGACGTTCGCGAGAAAGGTGACGGCGGGACTCGATCGATCCCCCCATCCTGTCCTTCCCCCGCAAGGGGGGAAGGGACCCTCGACGTGGCACCGTCCTTTCGGCATCGGTTGGTCCTCGATGCCGCTGGTCATCCGGGCGCATCTGTGGCCGTTCTGGCAGCGCATGGCACGCGTCCGTTTGGGGCACAGTCCGGTCGAGATCGTCCCGCTGGCGGTGGGGTGCTGGGCGTGGGGGGACAAGCGCTATTGGCGCTATGAGGAGGATCTCGGGCCGCGCGAGGTGGTGGATGCTTTTTCGGCGGCGCTCGAGGTCGGGTTGGACTGCTTCGACACCGCCGAGGCCTACGGGGCGGGCAAGAGCGAGCAGTTGCTCGGCTGGCTGGCGCGCCAGGCCGCGCGGCCGGTGGTGGTGGCAACCAAATACGCCCCGCTGCGCCAGCGCGGCGGGCCGGCGGCGATCCCGCGCGCCCTGGCGGCGAGCCTGAAGCGCATGGGCCTGGTGCGCGCCGACCTGTACCAACTGCACTGGGCCGACCGCGACGAGGCGCCGATCGAGGCGACCATGGCGGCGTTTGCCGACACGGTGCGCGGCGGGTTGGCGCGCGCCGTCGGGGTCAGCAACTTCCGCGCGGGCGAGTTGCGCGCGGCGCACGCGGCGCTGGCGCGGCACGGCGTGCCGTTGGCCACCAACCAGGTGCGCTACTCACTGCTCGACCGCACGCCGGAGCGCGACGGCGTGCTCGCCGCCTGCCGCGAGCTGGGCGTGACGCTGCTCGCCTACAGCCCGCTCGAGCAGGGGCTGCTGAGCGGCAAATACACGCCCGACGCGTTGCCCAGCGGCCCGCGCGCCGCGCAGCCGTGGTT
>JBOHWA010000162.1:0-1517 GCA_050735855.1 Binatia bacterium | reverse complement strand
CCAGCAATCGGCGTCTCCTGTCGCTTCTGGCGCGCGTACGCGCCAGACGGCCACGGAGGCCCGCGCTACCGTAAGACGCAGCGGCCGGCCCCCCCCGCGACCAGATTTACCCGCCCGTCCACATCGTTTAAGGGTGGTGGGTCGTATGGCCGCGCTCGCGGTCGCGGCCCATGTCCCTACAAGCACAGGAGCACGACCAATGATCGAGTGGAGCGAGCAGCACGAGATGATCCGCGACGCGGTGCGCAAGTTCGTCGAGGCCGAGGTCAAGCCGAACCTGCACGAGCTCGAGCACGGCGATCTGCCGCCCTACGACATCCTGCGCAAGCTGCTGCGCACCTTCGGCATGGACGAGGTCGCCAAGCAGCGCTTCGAGAAGCAGATGGAGCGCGAGAAGGCGCGCGCCAACGGCGCGCCCAAGGAAGAGGAGACGCGCGCCTCGCGCGCCGAGGGCGGCGACGGCGTTGCCATGACCCTCATCCCGATCATCGAGCTGTGCCGCTACTGCCCCGGCATGGTGACGGCGATGGGCGTCAGCATGGGCCTGACCTCCGCCGCGATCCTGTCGCGCGGCACCATCGCGCAGAAGGAGAAGTTCGCCCTGCCGCTGATGACGATGGAGAAGATCGGCGCCTGGGCGATCACCGAGCCGGGCTCGGGCTCGGACGCGTTCGGCGGCATGCAGGCGACCGCGCGCCGCGACGGCGACAGCTACATCCTCAAGGGCAACAAGACCTTCATCACCAACGGTCCGTTCGCCGACACCATCGTCTTCATCTGCAAGCTCGACAACGGCACCGACCGCAAGGATCGCAAGGTGGTCAGCTTCATCCTCGACAAGGGCACGCCCGGCCTGGTGCAGTCGAAGCCGATGCGCAAAATGGGCATGCACTCCTCGCCCACCGGCGAGCTGTTTCTCGACGATGTGCGCGTCGGCAAGGACCGCCTGATCGGCGAGACCGAGGACAACCCGGGCCGCTCCGGCGCCAAGGACACGTTCTCGATGGAGCGCGCCGGCGTCGCCGCGATGGCGCTCGGCATGGTCGAGCAGTGCATCATGCTCTGCGTCAACTACGCCAAGACGCGCGTCGCCTTCGGCCGCCCGATCGGCGAGTTCCAGCTCATCCAGCTCAAGCTGGCCAAGATGGAAGTGGCGCGCATGAACATCCAGAATATCGTCTTCCGGCAGATCGAGCTGGCGCAGCAGGGCAAGTCGCCGACCTTCGCCGAAGCCTCTGCGTGCAAGCTCTACGCGGCGCAGGCGACGATGGACGTCTGCCTCGAAGCGGTGCAACTCTTCGGCGGCAATGGCTACATGTCCGAGTTTCAGGTCGAGCAGCTCGCGCGCGACGCCAAGGTGCTGCAGATCTACGGCGGCACCGACGAGATCCAGATCTCACAGATCGCGCGCAACATGCTGGCGGGGCGGTAACGCCGGCAGGAAGAACCGGCCAGCCCCTGGCCAGCCGATGTGTCGATCCCCGTGGAGGGCGCCGGGCCCTCGGCGCCGTGTTCGC
>JBOHWA010000161.1:0-1667 GCA_050735855.1 Binatia bacterium | reverse complement strand
GGTGAGCGTCGCTTGACCATCGGATAGCGAGATGATGGTGAGATGCATGCCTTCCGCCGGCGCGTTGTCCCGCTGTCCCTGGGCCGGCGCAGACCCGCTCTACCGCCGCTACCACGACGAGGAATGGGGCGTGCCGCTGCACGACGAGCGCGGCCTGTTCGAGTTGCTCATCCTCGAGGGCGCCCAGGCGGGGCTGAGCTGGATCACCATTCTGCGCAAGCGGGCGGCCTACCGCGCCGCCTTCGCCGACTTCGATGCCGCCGCCATCGCGGCCTTCGGCGCCCGCGACGTCAAACGGCTGCTCGCCGATGCCGGCATCGTGCGCAACCGACTGAAGATCAGCGCCACGATCGACAACGCCAGGGCCTATCTGGCGACGCGCGACGAGCTCGGCAGCTTCGACCGCTACCTGTGGTCGTTCGTCGACGGCCGCCCGGTGGTCAACCGTTTCAAGCGCAGCGCCGAGGTCCCGGCCGAGACCGACGCGTCACGCGCCATGAGCCGCGACCTCAAACGGCGCGGCTTCCGCTTCGTCGGCCCGACCATCTGCTACGCCTTCATGCAGGCAAGCGGCATGGTCAACGATCACCTGGTCGACTGCTTCCGCCACCGCCAGATCCGCGCCCGCTGAACAGGCCCCGGAAAGCGAACGAGGGCCCCGGCGGGGCCGGGACCCTCGTGGCTGGATTCCCCTTCCGTACTTGGGTTGGGAAGGGTTCGGGCAAGAAGGAAGAGTCACCTCCAGAGCTACGGGCGCCGCACTTCTTAGTCAACATCGAAATGCGCCGACGCCTCCCGATCGCGCGACCCCCTGTCGCCGGCGCGCCGCGATGTTGACCTTTTTTCTTCAACACAGAGGGCGCAGAGGGCCGCAGAGGTCTCACACAGCGTCGCTGATTCCTCTGCGAACCTCTGCGTCCTCTGCGTTGAAAAACAGGGCTGGCGACAAAGACTAGGACTGCGGCTTGTCCAACCGATGTGCCCATTCTACACAGAGCCGCGAATGTTCCTCGGCATCGATCTCGGTACGTCGGCGGTCAAGGTGCTGCTGGTCGACGCCCAGCAGCGCGTCGTCGATCAGGCCAGCGCGCCACTCAGCATCAGCCGCCCGCAGGCGCTGTGGTCGGAGCAGGATCCCGAGGCGTGGTGGACGGCGGCGGCCGGCGCGGTCGCGGCGCTGCGCCAGCGCCAGGCGACCGCGTTCGCCGCCGTGCGCGGCATCGGGCTCTCCGGCCAGATGCACGGCGCGACCCTGCTCGACGCCGGCGATCGCGTCCTGCGCCCGGCGATGCTGTGGAACGACGGCCGCAGCGCCTCCGAGTGTGCCGAGCTCGAACGCCGCGTGCCGCAGGCACGGCGCATCACCGGCAATCTGGCGATGCCCGGCTTCACCGCCCCCAAGCTGCTCTGGGTGGCGGCGCACGAGCCGGAGATCTTCCGCCGCACCGCGCGCGTGCTGCTGCCGAAGGACTACCTGCGCCTGCGCCTGTGCGGCGAGGCGGTCTCGGACATGTCCGATGCGGCCGGAACCCTGTGGCTCGACGTCGCGCGGCGCGCCTGGTCGGCCGAGATGCTCGCCGCCTGCAACCTCGACCTGAGCGCCATGCCACGATTGTGCGAAGGCGCCGCGGTGAGCGGCACGCTGCGCGACGCGCTGGCCGCCGACT
>JBOHWA010000160.1:0-1968 GCA_050735855.1 Binatia bacterium | reverse complement strand
GGATGGGGGGTCGTTCGCGAGGATGCGAGCGTGGAAACTCGAGCACCCCCCCATCCTGTCCTTCCCCCGCAAGGGGGGAAGGGACCTTGGAACGTCGGGCGCGGGACGCGGGACGAACAGCGCGAATTGAGCGAACCCGCACGCATCATCAGAACACCAGCAGGACTTCGGTGCCGACCTGGTACAGCGTCGACGATTGGTAGATGTCCGCGAAGCCGCCCCAGGGTTGCAGGAAGCCGCTGAAGGCGCGGACGACGATGTTGTTGCTGAGGAAGGGGCGGTACTCGACGCCGAGGCTGACGTCGAGGCCGATGTCGTCGCGGATCGACGACTGCTTGAGCAGCACCTCGAGCGGCTCGGTCTCGACGAAGCGCAGGTAGTTGACGTTGAAGACGGTGCGCACGGTCTGCGTCACGTCGGCCGTGACGCCGGCATTGAACATCAGCAGGCCGGGGTTGACGAAGTTCGCCTGCCCCTGGATCTTGCTGCTGCGCAGGTCGGGCACGATGCTGTTGCGCTGCATCAGCCCGACGCCGCCGCGGTCGGCGATGCGAATGCCCTGCCGGTTCCAGTAGCTGAAGTCGCCGCCCATGACGCGCGGGAAGTCGAAGATGGTATCGAAGCCCCGCCCCTCGCCGTTGCGCGGATCGTCGTCGCCGGAGGTGAAGAACACCGAGGCCTGGTAGCGCAGCCAGTCGACGTCGATCGACAGCTCGAGGAAGGCGAGCTGGGCGTTGAGGTTGACCTCGCGGCCGGCGATCGGGTTGCGCGTGTCGCGGCCCAGCGCCTGGTAGAAGGCGTGGCTGATGTTGACCCGCTCGATGTGCCCCTCGCTCGCCCAGCCGAGATAGTAGGCCTCGACGTTGTGCGGCGCGGCGACGCCGACCGGATCGGGCCGCACCAGCGTGCCGTCGCGGGCGAACTCGTAGCCGCTCTCGACGCCGTCGTCGTAGTCGAAGTGGACGCTGAGCGCGTTCTGCCAGCCGAGAACGAGAAAGTCCTGCACGTAGAGGTTGGCCACCGCGACGGTCTGGTTGCGGATGTCGAAGGTATTGAGCTCGCTGAAGGTGTCCTTCTCCGCCTGGTAGAAGGCGAGCAGGTTCCACTGGTAGCGGTTGCCGTCGGCGCTGCCGAAGAAGCGCACGCCCTGGTTGGTGTCGAGGAAGATCAGGCTGCGGAAGTCGCTGTTGAAGGGCTGGCGTCCGGCCTTGACCGAGATGAAGTCGTAGCGATGTGAGAGGTTCATCAGATGGTACTCGACGAAGGCCTGCTGCAGCGCCGCATCGTCGCTCCAGCGGTTGATGCCGTCGCGCACGTCGACGTCGACCACGGCGTTCTCGTTGGTCTTCAGGTTCTGGACGTCGACCACCCCCTCGATGGTGATCTGATAGTCGGGCGGCTTGAAGGCGGTGTTGCCCTTGAAGAGGTCCGCCTTCATGGCGAACTTCTGATCGTAGAAGAACGACTCGTTGTTGCCGAAGAAGCCGTAGCTGCCGGGGTTGTGGGCGCTGGCGCCGCTCGGGATCGGGAACGACCGGCCCTCGAGGTTGACGCGCGTCGCGCCGGTCAGGCGCAGAAACAGGTCCTGCGTCCCGAAGAGCGGGTAGTCCCCCTTCAGCGCGTTCTGGTTGTACGGGTCCCACCAGTGCCCTTCGACGTTCTTCTCGTACGGCGGCGGCTTGATCCGCCAGCGGTCGGGAATCGGCTCCACCTCGGGGAACAGCGTCTCCTCGCCGCTCAGCGACGATCCCGTCCCCGACGCCCCCTCGAGCGGCCGCTCCTGCGCCTCGACACCCAGGGCGACCAGCAGCGCGAGCCAGATCAGGGGGCGCGTCATCTCCTCATCCCCCGCCCAACACCCAGACCGTCGCGGCGGCGATCGCCGCGGCGACGATGCCGCCGATGATCCACCAGCGCCCGCGGTGTCCCGCACTGGCTGCGGGCGCGGCGGCGGGCACGGCGCTGCGC
>JBOHWA010000159.1:0-11009 GCA_050735855.1 Binatia bacterium | reverse complement strand
ATGTCGCAGTGCATGATGCCGCCGAAGATGTTGACCAGGACGCCGCGCACGTTGTGGTCGGCGAGGATGATCTTGAACGCCTCGGTGACCTTGTCGGTGGTGGCGCCCCCGCCGACGTCGAGGAAGTTGGCCGGCTCGCCACCAAAATGCTTGATGATGTCCATGGTCGCCATCGCCAGGCCGGCGCCGTTGACCATGCAGCCGATGTTGCCGTCGAGCGCGATGTAGCTCAGGTCGAACTTCGACGCCTCGATCTCCTTCGGATCCTCTTCGCTCAGATCGCGCAGCTCGCGGACGTCGGCGTGGCGGAAGAGCGCGTTGTCGTCGAAGCCGATCTTGGCATCGAGCGCCAGCAGCTCGCCCTGCTTGGTCAGCACCAGCGGGTTGATCTCGACCATCGAGGCGTCGGTCTCGACGAAGGCGCGGTGCAGCGCCGTCATGAACGCCACCGCCTTGTTGACCGCCTTCTGCGGCAGCCCGATGCCGAACGCCAGCTTGCGCGCCTGGTAGGCCTGCAGCCCGACGGCCGGGTCGATGCTCTCGCGCAGGATCTTCTCCGGCGCCCGCGCCGCGACCTCTTCGATCTCGACGCCGCCCTCGGCCGACGCCATCATCGCCAGCCGACCGGTGGCGCGGTCGACCACCATGCCGAGGTAGAACTCGCGCTCGATGTCGCTCAGCGCTTCGGCCAGCAGCCGCTTCACTTCCTTGCCGCCGGGCCCGGTCTGGTGGGTCACCAGCACCTTGCCGAGCAGCTCGCGCGCCGCCGCCTCGGCCTCCGCCGGGCTCTTGCACAGCTTGACGCCGCCCGCCTTGCCGCGCCCGCCGGCGTGGATCTGCGCCTTGACGACGCAGCGGCCGCCCAGATCCTGGCAGGCCTGCCTGGCGTCCGCCGGGCTGGTGACCTCGCGCCCGTCGGGCACCACCACGCCATAGCGCTTGAGCAGCGCCTTGCCCTGAAACTCGTGTACGTTCATCCGCGCTCCGTTCGCCGCCCCGCGCTCAGGCGAGGTACTTCTCCGAGGCGTCGACCAGCTCGCGCACGTGCGAGACCGACACCTCGAGCTCCTTCTGTTCCTGGGCGGTGAGCGCCACTTCGATCACCTTTTCGACCCCGCCGGCGCCGATCTGCACCGGCACGCCGACGTAGAAGCCCTTGACGCCGTACTCGCCCTCGAGCAGCGCCGCGGCGGGCAGGATCTCCTGCTTGTCGAACAGGTAGGCCTCCGCCATGCGGATGGCCGCCGAGGCGGGCGAGTAGTAGGCTGAGGTCTTCATCAGATTGACGATCTCGCCGCCGGCCCCGCGCACGCGCTTCTCGATCTCGTCCAGGCGGGCGGCCTTGATCAGCTTCTCCACCGGCACGCCGCCGACGTGGCACAGGCTGCGCACCGGCACCATGTCGTCGCCGTGGCCGCCGAGCACGATCGCCGAGACGCTCTGCACCGACACCTTGAGCTCCTGCGCGACGAAGGTGCGGTAGCGCGCCGAATCGAGCACGCCCGCCTGGCCGACGACGCGCTGCTTGGGAAATCCGGTGATGCGCTTCATCGCCGTGACCATCGCGTCGAGCGGGTTGGTGACGACGATGACGAAGGCGTTCGGCGCGTGCTGCTTGATGCCGGTGCCGACGTTCTTCATCACCTTGACGTTGGTCTCCAGCAGATCGTCGCGGCTCATGCCCGGCTTGCGCGGCAGGCCGGCGGTGACGATGCAAACGTCGGCGCCGGCGATGTCGGCCAGGTCGTTGGTGCCGATCACCGACGCGTCGAAGCCTTCGACCGGCGCCGATTCGAGTAGGTCGAGCGCCTTGCCGTGCGGCATGCCCTCGACGACGTCGAACAGCACGACGTCGCCCAGGCGCTTCAGCAGCGACAGGTGCGCCAGGGTGCCGCCGATCATGCCGGCACCGATCATCGCAATCTTGCGTCGACTCATTGGGGTGTTCCTTTCTGTATCGGGGGGTCTGCGGATCTGCGCCGCTCTACATACCGAGCGCGCTTTCGCGCGGCAAGCACCGGTCGGCGCATCGCGCGGCGGTTGTCAGCACCCGAGCGCCCGCGTATGGGTCGGGGCCGCGCGGCAACTCGACCAGGAGGCGCCATGACGTATGAGCACATTCAACTGACGCACGACGGGGACATCGCCACGCTGCGCCTCAATCAGCCGGACACGCGCAACGCGATGAGCCCGGCGATGGGCGAAGAGGTGCAGGACGCGATGGCCGCCCTGGGCGCACACCCGACGGCGCGCGTGCTGATCGTCACCGGCGAGGGCAAGGCGTTCAGCGCCGGCGGCGATCTCGGCATGTTAGCGCGCGACGCCGGCCTTGACGGCGCCACCAAGGCCGGCATGGGTGGACCGCCGCGCGAATTCTACAAGCGCTTCCTCTCGGTCCGCGAGTTGCCGATCCCGACCATCGCGGCGATCAACGGCCACGCCATCGGCGCCGGCCTGTGCTTCGCGCTGGCCTGCGACATGCGCATCGCGACCTCGAACGCCAAGCTCGGCATGACTTTCACCAAGCTCGGCATCCACCCCGGCATGGGCGCCACGTACCTGCTACCGCGCCTGATCGGCAGCGCGCGCGCCGCCGAGCTGCTCTTCACCGGCCGCATCATCAGCGCCGACGACGCCCTGGGGCTCGGCATCGTCAACCGCGTCGTCGCCCACGAGGCCTTCCCCGCCGCGGTGCAAGCGCTGGCCGACGAGGTCGCGGCGGCCGGGCCGGTGGCCGTCAAGCTGGTGAAGCGCGCCCTGTATCGCGGCCTCGAGCACTCGCTCGACGATGCGCTCGACCTCGAGTCGATGCAGCAGGCCGCGACCTTCAAGACCGACGATGCGCGCGAAGGCATCCGCGCCGTGATGGAGAAACGCGAGCCGCGCTTTCGCGGCCGCTAACGCGCCGCGCTGGCGCGGCTGAACGCCGCCAGCGCGATGGCGTAACAGGCGAAACCCGTCCAGAACGACGTCGAGATGCCCCAGGTCAGGGCGATGGTGAGGGCGAGCACCGAGGCGCACACCGAGGTCGCCCCGTTGATCCCCCAGAACCAGGGGGTCAACGCCGCGGCGCGGCGCGACGCCAGCTCCATGCCGAGCGGGAAGGCCATGCCCATGAAGAAGCCGAGCGGGGCGAGCATGGCGACGGCGGCGGTGACGCGCAGCGGGGTCGACCCGGCGGCCAGCCCGCTCACCACCAGCGGCGTGAGCAGCCCGAAGATCAGCAGCGCCACGAGCAGTGCGGCGAGCCGGAACTGCGGGCTGAAGCGATCGCGGCCCCACGCGGTCGTCAGACTGCCGATGCCGCTGGACAGCAGGACCGAGAACAACGCCGCGGTCAGTCCGTAGATCGGGTGGCCGAGGAACACGTTCAGCCGCTGCATCTGCGAGATCTCGACCAGCATGAAGCCGACGCCGATCGAGGCGAAGAAGAAGAACAGCGGCGCGGCGCCGCGCAGCGAGGCGCGCGTCGTCGCCAGCGCCAGGGGAACGACGATGCACAGCGCCGTGAGACCGAGCGTCACCACCAGCAGCGCGCCGAGAATGAAGACCGCTTGAATGTTGAACGCCGTCGCGCCCTGCGCCCACAAGGAGTCGTTGAACACGTTGCGCCAGCGCAGGGTGTGAAAGAAGAATGGCCGATCGTCGGTCGGCGCCGACAGGTCGAGCGGGGACGCGGCGAGGACGGCCGCCGCCGCGTCGGGGTCGGTCAACGCCGCCAGGTTCGGGTCGGCCGTCCCGTCCGGCGCCAGGATGACGTCGAATTCCAGCTCGGTCGTCACGTCGCGAAAGCGCGCGACGTCGGCGGCCGAGAACGGCTCCCGGCTGACCAGGATGGTGCTGACGCCACTCAGCCCTTCGGGCGGCCGGGATGCCGCCAAGAGGATGTGCTGACGCGGATCGGTCGCACCGTTCAGCCGCAAGGCCTCGGTGGCGAGGCTGACCAGTCGATAGGTCTCCGCCGGGACGATACCGAAGTACCAGCGCGAGAACGTCAGCACGCCGGACGGCGTCAGCCGATCGAGGAACATGCTCCAGGCCTCGAGCGTGTAGAGCGAGTTCTCCGTAAAGGTGAAGGCGCCGGCCGCCGTGGCCGCCCAGGTGTCGATCAGCGACACCTGGAGGATATCGAAGCGCTCGTCGGTGCGCGTCGCATAGCTGCGCGCCTCGTCGTTGACCAGGCGCACCGCCGGGTTCCGATCGAGGTGGCCGGTGAAGTCGGCGTAGCGGTCGGTCAGCATGCTGAGGATGTCGTCGTTGATCTCGACGCCGACCACCGCGTCCTGCTCGAACGCCAGCGCAGACAGGATGTCGCGGCCGCCGCCGACCCCGACGACCAGCACGCGTCCCTTGCGCATATGATGCGCCAGATTCGTGATGTCGTACTTGAGGAAGGTGAGCTGGGTCGGATCGCCCTCCGGATCGGTCAGCGCCGTCGCGGCGGCGGCGTCGATGTTGAGCCCCAGCTGCTTGACCGGCTTGTCGGGCTTGAACGCCGTGCTCATGCCCCAGCCGAACGGCACCGGCGACCAGTACGGAAACACCGCGATGCGCGAGAACGAGTTCCAGCGCTCGACCAGCGGCACCTGCTGCGTCTCGCCCTTGGCATACGGCAGCCGGATCAAGGGCACTTCGTGGCGCACCCGCCAGGTGCCGAAGCCGCCGAGGACACCGAGGGCGATGGTCAGCACCGCGGCGACGTGACGCGTACGCGAGCGCGGCGGCGCGAAGCAGAGCGCCCCCAGCCCCATCGTCGCGGCGACCAGAATGATCGCCGTCGGGGCGTCCGTCAGGCGCAGAATGAACACGAACGCGATGCACGCCATCGCGGCGCCGATCAGATCGGCGGCGTAGAGCTTGCCAACCTGGTCGGGGAAGCGCGTCAGCGCCACCGACACCACCACGCCGCTGAAGACGAACGGAATGGCGATCAGCACATAGGTCAACGCCACCGAGTAGACGCCGAGCACCGAGACCACCGGCGCGAAGGGAATCACGAGATGGGCGAGGAAACACGGCACCAGCGACGCCGACAACAACAAGGCGGCACGGCCGAGGCGGCGGTGCAGGTCATCGGCCGGAAACCAGCCCGGGCAGAGGTAGACGACAATCGCGCCCACCGTCATGCCGAACATCGCCACCGAGACTGCCATGAAGGCAAAGTGGTAGAAGGTCGTGACGCTGAAGACGCGCATCAACAGCAGCTCGTACATCAGCGTCGCCAGGCAGACGAGAAACAGCCCGGCGTACGTCCCGGTGCGCGGTGTCGTGGGGTTCGTCATTTAGGACCGTCGGCGCGGTGCCATACTGCAGTCGCGATGGTCGACGCAAACGGTCGACCGCGTGGGAGGGGAGTGCCCCTAAGTTGGGTGACCCACGCCCCACAGACTGAACTGGTAAGAGGCGGTTCGACAGCCCCCGACCCGCTCGCCCCGCGATGCAGTTTGACGAAAAATAGAGGCCAATCGGGACCTTGCTAGACCAAAAAGCCGAGATCGCTAACAGGGAAGTTGTCGATGCTGCGTGCGACTACCGGCAGATCCTCCTCCGAAATACCCAGCCAGCGTGCCAGCGTCGACGCGTACTGGTCGGACGAAATCGTCGGAATGAAGCGCCCGGCGCCGACGTCGTCCGCCCTGTCACCCGAGGCCACGCGTGCGCCAAGGCGCAGCAGCGGATACTCGCCGTAGATTCGGCCTCCGGCGATCGCGCCACCTGTGACGACCTGGACGCCGCCCCAAGCGTGGTCGGTGCCGTCGCCGTTGGAAGTGAGGGTCCGCCCGAAGTCCGACTGGGTGAACGCTACCACGCTCTCCGAGATGCCGAGATGCTGCATCGCATCGTCGAAGCGCTTGAGTGCGTCGCTGACGGTCGAGAGCAAGCCTGGTTGATCGGCGTTCTGGCTGTCGTGGGTGTCGAAGCCGCCCATGGCCACGAAGAAGATCTGCCGCGACATCTCCAGTTCATTGCGGACCGCGATGAGCTTGGCCACGGTGCGCAGCTGGGTCGCAAGGCCGGAGAGCGCCGTCGGCGGATTGTCCGGAAGGGAGGGCAGATCGAGAGCACCGCCCAGTTCGGTTGAGACGCGCTCCCCGAACTCGAGCGCACGCTGCTGCACCGTGGCGAACGCTCGCTCGTACATGGTGTCGACATTTGCATTCGCCACGCTCTCGAACGCCAGCCGAAGGTCGAGCGCATCACCCGTGGAGCCGAGCCCTAGAAACGGCGTCGGGCCAGCCGGGCCCATCGTGTACGGCACGGACGTAGCGCCGGCTTGATATAGCGTCTGGCCCGCCAACGAAACGTTCAACGCGAGTTTCTGGTTCGTCACCTGGCTGGCCATCACGTCGGCGATGCGACCAGCCCAGCCCGACTTGGAAACCTGAGTGCCCTTGAGCGAATGCCACTGATCCTGCTGATCGTTGTGCGAGAACAGCTGCGGCGGCAGGGGCACGGACGCGCTCTGGTATTGCTCGAGCGTCGTCGGGGCGACGAGCGGGCCGACGTTCGCGACGATGGCCGCTCGCTCGGCGTTGAACAACTCCATCAGGCCGGGCATCGCCGGGTGCAATCCGAACGACCAACCGCTCGCATCGGGGACGGCCAGCTGCAACGGGAGAAGGGCGCCCTGCGGGACTGCAAGGTTCTGGCGCGAGCTGGCGTATTCCGCATACTCCGCGTTGCTCGACGGCACGAACATGTTCCAGGAGTCGTTGCCGCCGAACAGGAATATGCACACGAGCGCCTTGTAGTCGGCGAAGGAGCCGCCGCCCGTCATCTGCGCGTACGTGATCTGCGGCTTGCGCGCGAAGGAATACGCCAAGCCGCTGGCGGCGACGGCGCGGAGAAAAAGGCGACGAGAAATGCGATTCATACAGCGCTCCGCAATGGCTCAACGTAAGATGGCGAATTCCGGCGAAGTCGATACCAACCAGAGCGCTTCGGCGACGCGCTGCGGAGCGTCGACCGACGGCACCTGCGCGACCTTCTGTTCCACCTCGGCGCGCAGGGGGTCCGAGATCTGCCCTCCGAGCAGCTTCTCGGCGATCTTCTCGACCAGGGCGGCCGGGTCCGCAGCGAGCGCCACTTCCTCGTCGATATCGATGACCACCACGTTTTCGTTCGTGACGGTGCGTGTCGAGTTGCGCAGGAATATCTGCGTGTAGAAGTAGTTCGTGACCCGCGTGTTCTGGTACTCCGTCGCGATCTGCATCTCCGGCGCGACCAACCCCAGGTCCGAGATCTCGCCGGGTGGGGCGTAGAACGGACTGTAGAAGTTGAACACGGACGGCGCTTGCAGCGGTCCCTGCCCGAAGTCGACGGCAGGGTCGATATTGAAATACCGGCCGTTCGCCGCCCGACCGTCGTAGGCGCGCCAGAGCTGTGTGAGTCTGAGCACCGGTTCCTTGAGCTTGCTGGCGTCGGGATTCGCGGTGCTCGCAGGCGCTCGTGCCTCGGTGTCGAGGAGGATCGCGCGCACCACCGCCCCCAGATTGCCCCGCTGCCCGCTGCCGTCGTCGTCGAATGCTGCGCTCACGCGCGCAATGTACGCCGGTGAAGGATTGCTCGTCACGAGCCGCTGGATGAGCTGCCGCGAGATGAACGGCCCGACGTTCGGGTGGTGGAAGATATTGTCGAGTGCCGCGGCGAGATCCTGCTGCGCGCTTTGACCTGCCGGGAGGACGCTGCTGACCGCGTTCGGATAGCTGAGCAACTGCTTCTCGCCGATGTCATGCTCGTCGGGGAACAGCTGCATCGGGAGAATCTGATTCGGGACGGTCCCTTGGGTATTGCTGAAGCCGCAGTTGGCGGGCGAACCGAAGGTGCACGCCCAGTGCCAGCCCGTGAACACGTGCGCGAAGCCTTCGACGACCGCCTGGTCGTACGTCGGGATCGGCTGATCGTTGGCATCCGTTCTCGGGGTGCCGTCCGCGTCCAGTGCGACCAGGCCGATCGTGAAGAGCTGCATGAGCTCGCGCGCATAGTTCTCGTCCGGGCGGATGTTGAGCGCCGCGTTCGGTTTCCGATTGCCCAGCATCGAGAGATAGATGCCCATCATCGGGTGTAGCGTGACCTTTTCGATCAACTGGCGAAAATCGCCGAAGGCGTAGCGCACGAGCAGGTCGTGGTAGTCCGCCAGGCCGAACGGATAGCGGTTGGCGAGCGAGACTTGCGACGTGACCAGAATCTGCGACAGCGCCCACGCCACGCGCTGACGCAGCTGGTCGCTGCCACCCACCGAATTCTGAAACCAAATGTCCCGACGGTCAAAATGAAGCCTGGAGTAGTCGAAGCCCGGGGGTGTCGGGATAGGTCTCGCCGCTTGCACGAAGGCGAGCTGTGTCGACGGAGGCAGCGCCAGCTGCTCGTCGATCCAACGCGAGTATGCTGTGGCCGAGGTGCCGAGGCCGATCAAACGTTCTGCCTCGGCGTCGGTCGCGCCGAACGTGGCCTGGTTCAGGAACCGGAACGCCTGCGGTTTGCTGATCGACGCGGGTGGGCAAGATCCCGCCTGCGAATTTTTCGCGAGAAACCTTCCGCCGTCACCGGTACCGGTGAAATTCATGCAGTAGGTGTTCGAGCCCCCATCCAGACTGAGGACGACGGCGATAGACGCGGGGCCGTTCGGGACTGGGAACGGCAGACCCTTGGCGACAATCTGCAACTGACCGGCCCTCACTTTGGCGATTTTGACCGGTGACGGCCCGCTTGGAGCTGAGGGATTATTGTATTTGAAAAGCGTCGACGATCGATTCGAGCGCCAGAGAGTCGCCGGCAAGTTGAACGTCACCGGCCCTCTACCGTCATCGAAACTGACCCACGAATTGGCCCCGCTCATCGGATCAGAGCCCGTTGTCGTGATTGCCAGGTCCTTGGACCACAAAATGATTCTAGACGGGCTCTTGAGCAGCAGCTTCTTCCCCGTTACCCCAGTCTCGGCAGCAGTTGCGACCGCGCCAGAATGCAACAGTGAGAGCGCCAGACCACCCACGAACCACGCCGCAGTTCTCAGCATTTCCTGTCTCCCACCGATCGCAGATAGCCGCGCCTGCGCGCCAAACCTCGACACTAGCGGATCGCCAGTCTTAGGCTCAAGAAGTTTTCTCGAGCGCGCTACGCGTCGATGGCCGCAACAACGAGGTTGGGCGGACGGAATTGGCGGACGGGCGCCCCGACGAGGGTGAATGCGCGAGAACCTGGACTGCTCCGGGCACCAGGAGGTCTCGACAATAGAGCGTTGGCCGCGGACCGATCGGTAGTCCAGTGCGGCCGAGTATCCCCGCGGGCCGGGGCCTCAACCACCGCCGAGAATCACCACCGACGCATTGGCGCCGCGGCCCACCGTGTGGCCTAGCGCCAGCCGGGCGCCGGAAACCTGGCGCGCGCCGGCCTCGCCGCGCAGCTGCCAGTAGAGCTCGACGATCTGCCCGAGCGCCGAAGCGCCGAGCGGCTCCCCCTTAGAAAGCAGCCCGCCGCTGGGATTGACCGGCATCGCGCCGCCCATCTCGGTGCGCCGCTCGGCGATACACCGCCCTGCCCCGCCCTTCGGACACAGGCCGAGCTCTTCGTAGGAGAGCAGCTCGCGGGCGGAGTCGGTGTCCTGCAGTTCGACCACGTCGAGGTCCTGCGGCCCGATGCCCGCTTCGTCGTACGCGGCGCGCGCCGCCAGCTCGGTCGGCGAGGCGAGGTCGTCGTCGATCAGGCCGCTCATCGGCGTGTGCTCGCCCAGCACGCTGCCCGGCAGATGCGAGCGCAGTGCGGCGCCGCGCACGACTACCTGGCCCGCCGACGCGCCGCGCGCCCGCCGCAAGACCACCGCGGCGGCGCCCTCGTTCGGCGAACAGAGCATGTAGAGCGTCAGCGGGGCACAGACGATCGGCGACGCGAGCACCGACTCGAGGCTGAACTCCTTGCGGAACATGGCGTACGGGTTGTGCACCCCGTGGCGATGGTTCTTCACCGACACCTGCGCCAGGTGCTCGGGCGTGACGCCCGAGTCGCGCATCAGACGCTGCGCCCGCAGCGCGAAATAGGCCGGCGTCACCGCCAGCCCCGCCGCCTCGCGCCAGGGCTCGAAGAACGACGAGCGGATGATGCCCTTCGGCATTTTCTCCATGCCGAAGACCAGCACGGTGTCGCAGCGGCCGGAGCGGATCGCCTCGACGCCGAGCCCGAGCGCGGCGCCGCCGCTGGCGCAGCCGGCTTCGACATTGATGATCGGCATGCCGGTCATGCCTACCGCGGTCAGCACCTTGTGGCCCGCGGCGACGCCGCTGTAGACGGTGCCGCAGAACGCGGCCTGGAACCCGCCGCGCCCAACCTCGGCATCGCCCAAGGCCTGCCGCACGGCCGCGACACCGAGCTCGACGACCGTCTTGTCGGCGAAGCGACCGAAGGGGTGGAGACCGACGCCGGCGATCTCGACCGCGTGGCTCATCGGGCGGCGCCCTCGGGAGCGAAGGCATAGGTCAGCACGGTGCGCCCGCTCTCGTCGACGTGCAGCGGCACCAGCGCCAGCCGCATCGGCATGCCGAACGCCAGGCGCGCCGGATCGCTCTCCGTCAGGCGGCTGATCAACTGCACCCCTTCCGGCAACTCGACGACGCCGAAGCCGAACGGCACCTCGCCGACGTAGCCGGGCGGCCGGTTGACCACCGTGGTGAACAGACGGAGCGTCCCGCGCGAGCTGAGCGGCTGAGTGGTGCAGCGCTCGCCGGAACAGAATGGACAGTCGGGCGAGGCGGGAAAGTGATGCTTACCACAATCGGGGCAGGCGCCACCGAGCAGCGCCGCGCTGCCGTCCGGCTGCGTGGCGAAGAGGCCGCCGGTCACCGGCACCGATTCGCTCACTGGGGAGTTGCCCATGAACTCCGACCCGCGACCGCGCCGCGCATTGGTCGATTGGCGGACGCTGATCCCAAGGTCCCTTCCCCCCTTGCGGGGGAAGGACAGGATGGGGGGAATATCCGCGAGAAAGGCAACTCTGGGACTCGAGCAACCCCCCATCC
>JBOHWA010000158.1:0-5771 GCA_050735855.1 Binatia bacterium | reverse complement strand
GCATGGAAGAAATGGTCGGGGTGACTGGACTTGAACCAGCGACCTCACGGTCCCGAACCGTGCGCTCTACCAGTCTGAGCTACACCCCGTCTCAACCGGCCGAATCGAGTCGGCAAACTCCTCTGATCGAGAAGCGCTGGTTCCTAACACACCGCCGCGTGATTGCAAACCGCCCGCGTTCAGTTCGACTGCGCCGCGGCCCGTGATCCGCCGATCAGACGATGAATGTCCGAAATGGTCTGCTGGTAGCTCGAGGTGGAGAAGAGGCCCGTGCCGATGACGAAGACATCGGCGCCGGCCGCGGCCACCTGGGCGACGTTGTGGGTCTTCACGCCCCCGTCGACCTCGATGAGGAAGGCGAGCCCGCGCGCCTGCCGGGCCTCGCGCGCCGCCTGAAGCTTGGCCAGCGCCGCGTCGATGAAGCTCTGCCCGCCGAAGCCCGGATTGACGCTCATGACCAGCACCATATCGAGGTCGGGCAGGATCGTCTCGAGGGTGGCGAAGGGCGTCGCCGGGTTGAGCACCACCGACGGCTTGGCGTTGTGGCGGCGGATGTCCTGGACCACGGCGTGCAGGTGGGGACAGGTCTCCTGGTGGACCGAGATGTACGTCGCGCCGGCGCTCGCATAGTCGGCGATGTAGCGCTCCGGGTTGGTAATCATCAGGTGGACATCGAGGGGAACGGTGGCCACGCGCCGGATGGCTTCCACCACCGGTGGCCCGATGGTGAGGTTGGGGACGAAGTGGCCGTCCATCACGTCGACGTGAATCCAGTCCGCACCGGCGTCCTGCACGGCGCGCACCTCATCGCCCAGGCGACCGAAGTCGGCGGCGAGAATCGACGCGGCGATGCGCTTCACGCGCGGACCATATGCGAGCCGGCCAAGCGCTTCAACCGCATGGCAAAGAAGCCGTCGAGGCCCTGCCGGTGCGGCCAGGTGCGCAGCGTCCCGCCCGCCTCGAGCAGGACGCGCGCCGCGGCCGGCAGTCCGTCGGCCGCATCATCGACGGCAAACTCGGGGTGTTCGGCGAGGAAGCGCGCCACCACGTCGTCGTTCTCGGCCCGGCCGATGGTGCACGTCGCGTAGACCAACCGTCCGCCCGGCCGCACCTGGCCGGCAGCGGCCGCCAACAGTCGCTGCTGCAGCGCGGCCAGCGCCTCGATGTCGTGCGGCTGGCGCCGCCAGCGAATCTCCGGATGCTGGCGCAGCGTGCCGAGCCCGGAGCACGGCGCATCGACCAGGACCGCGTCGAATCCGCCCGCGGCGCGCAACGGCGGCTGCGCCCCATCGGCCTGCACCAGGGCGATGGCCGCGCCGAGGCGGGCCGCGTCGCGCCGCGCCTGCAGCAGGCCGCGGCGGTTGCGGTCGAGCGCGACGACGCCGCTGCCCTCGATCTGCTCGGCCAGATGGATCGCCTTGCCACCCGGAGCGGCACAGAGATCGAGGACGCGCTCGCCGGGACGCGCGCCGACCAGACAGCCGACGAGCTGCGAGGCCTCGCCCTGGACGGCGAACCAGCCGTCGTGGAAGTGCGGCAGCGCCGACGGCTCCCCGGCGAGCTCGATCACCACCCCGGCCGGCGCGAAGCGCGCCGGGTGCGCCTCGACGTCGCGCGCCGCCAATTCCGCCAGCACCGCGTCGACCGTGGTGCGGCGGCGATTGACCCGCAGCACCGTCGGCGCCGCGCTGTTGTTGGCCGCCAGCAACGCCTCGGTCTCCGCCGGGCCGAGCTCGTCGAGCCAGCGCTCGACCAGCCAGCGCGGATGGGACTGCGCCACGGCGAGGTGCCCGGCCAGGTCGCGCTTGCGCGGCGGCAGATCGAGCGACTTGCCGCGGCGCAGGAAACTGCGCAGCGCGGCGTTGACGAGACCGCTGGCGGCACCGCCCTTGATCGTCTTGGACAGCTCGACCGCGGTATCGACGGCGGCGAACTCGGGCACGCGCTCGAGCTTCACCAGCTGGAAGAACGCCAGCCGCAGCAGGACGCGCAGCGGCTCGTCGATGCGCCCGGGATCGCGTCCCGCAGCGCGCCCGATGAGATGGTCGAGCAGCGCCTGCCAGGCGAGCGTACCGTAGACCAGCTGCACCACCAGGCCGCGATCGCGCCCGTCGAGCCCGGCGCCGCGCAGCCGCTTGGCCAGCGCCGCGTCGGCGAAGGCCCCCTGCTCGACGGCCGCCAGCACCTCCCAGGCCAGCCGGCGGGCGTCAGGCGGCGGGCGGCGCGGCATCGCCAAGGCGATCTCCAACCGACAGCGCCCCACCGCGGCCGAACACCGCCGCCGGCAGCGCCTTGCGCCCTTCGATCTGCAACTCGTCGACGGCCAGCGTGCCGGCCCCGGTGGCGATCCAGACGCTCGATCCCAACTCGAGCACGGTGCCCGGCGGGGCGGTGACGGGCCGCGCGTCGGCGCGCGCCCGGTGCAGCTTGAGCAGCTTGCCGCCGGCGGCGGTCCAGGCCGACGGCCACGGGTTGAAGGCGCGCACCTGACGGGCGATCTCCAGCGCCGGGCGCCACCAGTCGACCGCTCCCTGCTCCTTGCGGATCATCGGTGCGTAGGTGGCCAGGGCCGCGTCCTGCACCTGGACCGGCAGCGCGTCGCGGGCCAGCAGCTCGAGCGCATCCATCAGCGCCGCCGCGCCGATGCCGGCCAGGCGGCGCTGCAACTCGCCGTAGGTCTCGTCGGCACCGATCGGCGTGGCGCGCTGCAAACGGATGTCGCCTTCATCCATGCGCTCGTTCATGCCCATGATCGTCACGCCGGTCGTCGCTTCGCCGCGCAGCAATGCCCACTGGATCGGCGCGGCGCCGCGATAGGCGGGCAACAGCGAGGCGTGCACGTTGATGCAGCCGAGCGACGGCAACGCCAGGATCGGGGTCGGCAGAATGCGGCCGTAGGCGGCGACGATCGCCAGATCGGGCGCCCAGGCGCGCAGCTGGGCGGGGAATTCGTCAGTGCGCAGCTTGGTCGGTTGGGCGATCGGCAGCGCGTGGCGCAACGCGAGCTGCTTGATCGGGGGCGGCTGCAGATGCTGGCCGCGGCCGGCGGGGCGGTCCGGCTGACAGACGACGCCGACGACCTCGTCGGGACCGTCGATCAACGCCTGCAGCGAAGATAGCGCAAACTCGGGGGTCCCGAAGAATACGACGCGGTAGCGCATGATGAACGATCTGAGCGGCCGCAGCGCACCAGGCCGCGCGGCGCAACCGTCAGAGCTCTTCGCTCGACCGCGTGTCCTCGAGCGGCACGCCGTCGCGGATCATTCGCTTGATCTTGCGCTTGTAGGAATCGCGCTTCAGGGCGCTGAGGCGATCGATGAACAGGCGCCCGTCGAGGTGATCGATCTCGTGCTGCAGGGCGACCGCCAGCAGGCCGTCGGCTTCGATCTCGATCTCCTGTTGGTCGACCGTCCAGGCGCGTACCATCACCTGCGCGCTGCGCTTCACCTCAGCGGTGTAGTCGACGACGCTCAGGCAGCCTTCTTCCCAGAGCACCGTACCGCTGCGCTCGACGATCACCGGGTTGACCAGCTTGAGCAGATGCGCGCCCGGGGTCTCGTGATCGACGTCGAGGACGATGACACGCTCTGGGACGCCGACCTGCGGCGCCGCCAGCCCGACGCCGGGCGCCGCGTACATCGTATCCACCATGTCGCCCAGCAGTGCGTCGATCCGCCCGTCGATGTTGGCGACGTCGGCGGCGGTTTCCTTCAGCTCCGGGGAGGGGAACTTGAGAATGCGAAGCAAGGACATGGGGGCGAATATAGACAGATCCTGGAACGATTTGCAGCCCGGGATTGGGGCCACAGCCTGCGCGCCGGCTCAGAGCATGTTGTACGGATCGACGTCCACAATGATGCGCACGTCCTGCCCGCGCGACGCTTTGCGGACCTCCGGCAGGACGGCGGCGACACACTGCCGCAGGAGGGCGCCGTTGCGTCCGCGCACCAGGATCTGCCGGCGGTAGCGCTGGCGCAGGCGCTCGATCGGCGCCGGGGCCGGGCCGAGCACGACCAGCCGCCCGGCGGCCTGCGTGCGCAACGCCTCGGCGGCCACCGCCGCCGTCCCCTCGACGTGCACCGGGTCGACCCCTTCGAAGCGCAGCAGCACCAGGCGCGCCTCGGGCGGGTAGCCGACCTCGCGCCGCGCCGCCAGCTCGGCGGCCGCGAAGCCGGTGAAGTCGTGCTGCGCGGCGGCTTGCAGGCTGTAGTGGTCGGGCTGCAGGGTCTGCACGAAGACGCGCCCAGGGCGCTCGCCACGGCCGGCGCGGCCGGCCACCTGGGCGAGCAGCTGGAAGGTGCGCTCGGCGGCGCGGAAGTCGGGGAAGTTGAGCGCGGCGTCGGCATGGACGACGCCGACCAGCGTCACGCCCGGCACGTCGTGGCCCTTGGTGATCATCTGGGTGCCGATCAGGATGTCGAGGCCGCCGGCGCTCCAGGTTTCCAGCAGCGTGCGCTGGCTGTCCTTGCGCCGCGTCGTGTCGCGATCCATGCGGCCGATGCGCGCCGCCGGCAGCATGCGCCGCAGGATGCCCTCGAGCTGCTCGGTGCCCAGACCCCAGGTCTCCAGCGCCGCCTCGCCGCACTCGGGGCAGCGACTGGGCGGCGCGATGGTGTGGTCGCAATAGTGACAGCGCAACGCCGCCCACTTGCGGTGCACGGCCAGCGCGACGCTGCAGTTGGGGCACATCAGCGGATCGCCGCAGGCGCGGCATTGCAGGAAGTTGGCGAAGCCGCGCCGGTTGAGGAACAGCAGGCTCTGGCCGCCGGCCGCCAGATTGGCGGTGAGCGCCGCGACCAATTCGCGGCTGAGCGGTTCGAGCGGCGCGCGGCCCGGCGTGCGCAGGTCGACCAGCCGCACCGGCGGCAGCGGGCGGGCCTCGACGCGCTGCGGCAGCTCGAGCAGGCGATAGCGCCCGCGCTGGGCGTTGGCGTAGCTCTCCATCGAGGGCGTCGCCGACCCCAGCACCAGCGCGCAACCGGCCAGCTTGGCGCGCATCACGGCGACGTCGCGACCGTGATAGTGCACGCCGTCGGCCTGCTTGTAGGCCGGGTCGTGCTCCTCGTCGACGACGATCAGGCCGAGCCGCGGCAGCGGCGCGAAGACCGCCGAGCGGGCACCGATAGCGATGCGCGCCTCGCCGCGCGCGATGCGGCGCCATTCGTCCCAGCGCTCGCCGACCCCGAGCTGGCTGTGCAGCACGGCGACCGCCTCGCCGAAGCGGCCGCGCACCCGTTCGACCAGCTGGTGGGTGAGCGAGATCTCCGGTACCAGCACCAGCGCGCCGCGCTCCGGTGGCAGCGCGGCGATGGCGCGCAGGTACACTTCCGTCTTGCCGCTGCCGGTGACGCCGCGCAGCAGCCACGGCGTGAAGCCCGCCGGCAACGCACCGCCGATGGCGTCGACGGCCGCCTGCTGCGCCGGGTTGAGCGTCACCGGCCGATCCACCCCGGCCACCGGCGGCAACACCGGCCGGTAGCTCTCCTCCTCGCGCACCCGCACCAGGCCCATCTCGACCAGGGTGCGCAGCTTGGCGGTGGCGCCGCCGAACGATTGGCGCAGCTCGACGTCGGGTGCCTGGCGCAACGGGTGGTCGCGCAGATAGGCGTACACGGCGCGCAAGGCCGGACGGCGCGCCAGGCGCGCATCGCCGTCGTCGACCCGTGTCGCCGCGGCATACACGCGTTGGTGGCGCGTCGGCGCCACTTCGCGGTGCAGGCGTTCGGCCACCTGCACCAGGCCGCGGCGCTGCAGGCGGGTCAGCGCGCGGG
>JBOHWA010000157.1:0-2902 GCA_050735855.1 Binatia bacterium | reverse complement strand
ATTCGACAGTCTGGGGCTGGTCGGCGGGACGGCGACCTCGACCCTGGCCGAGCGCGTCGACGAGCTCGCCGGCACGGTGGTCGAGCGCGCGCGGCATTTCGCGCTGCGCGTCGCGCCGCCCAACGATCTCGGGCCGACGGCGGCATTCGGTCCGCATCCGGTCGGCGTCATGACCCTCAACCTGAACGATCCGGCGCGGCTCAACACGGCCGGCGACGGGCCGCGCCCGCTGACCGTCGAGGTGTACTACCCGTCGACGGCCGCAGCGATCGACGGCGTGCCCAAGGACATCGTCAACGTGCTCGGCGTCCCGGTCGTGGAGACGCCCGCCTATCGCGACGTCGCCCTCGATGCGGCGGCACCGCACCCGATGGTGCTCTTCTCTCACGGCAACAACGGCCTGCGTGTGCAGTCGTTCTTCTTCGCCGCGCACCTCGCCAGCCACGGCTACATCGTCGTGACGCCCGATCACCACGGCAACACCTTCGTCGACACGCTGGCGCGCATCATCGATCCGCAGTCGCCCACCAATCGGCCGCTCGACATGAGCCTGCTGATCGACCGGTTTCTCGCTTTCAACGCCGAGCCGGGCAATTTCTTCGCCGGCGCCATCGACGCCGACGCCATCGGCATGTCGGGCCACTCGTTCGGCGGCTACACCACCTTCGCCCTGGCCGGCGGCCCCTTTGCGCTGGGCACCTTCACCGAGCCGCGCATCAAGGCGATCTTCCCGCAGGCGCCGGCGGCGATCGGCCAGAACGACGCCTTCTTCGCCACCATCACCGTCCCCACCCTGATCGTCGGCGGCTCGATCGACGGCGTGACGCCGCCGGGCCCGAACCAGCAGCGCCCTTTCGACCACCTGCCCGCCGGGGCCAGCATCGTCGGCTACGCCAACATCACCGGCGGCGGCCACTTCACCTTCTCCGACTTCTGCGAGGTGCCGCGCACGCTGCTCGGCTTCCTCGGCGGCTTCGAGGAGGCCTGCGAGCCGCGCCATCTTCCCTGGCGGCACGCCCACGACATCATCAACTACCTGGCGCTCAACTTCTTCGACGCCACCCTGCGCGCCGATCCGGCCGCGCGTGCGCGGCTCGATCCGACCGTGCTGAACGCCATCGAAGATCTCACCTACCAGAGCAAGTGACCGTCATGCCGACACTGCTGATCGCCATCGCCGTCCTCTTCGCCGCCGCCGCCGGTGCGCAACCCCTGCTGCCGCATCTGATCGGCAGTCCGGCGCCGGGCTCCGTGCTCCTCCCCTGCGGCCAACCCGCGGGCAGCATCGAGCTCACCGCCAGCACCCACCTCGACCCGGCCTGCACGTACGTGAACAACCTCGAGATCACCGCCTCGAACCTGGTGCTCGACTGCCGCGGGGCGACGCTCGAAGCGCCCGAGGCAGGCAACGGCCAGGGCATTCGCATCAGGGTGCCGACGACCGTCGCGCTCAGCAACGTCACGGTGCGAAACTGCATCGTGCGCGGCTACCAGAATAGCGTGCGCGTCGCCCGTCAGGGATTCAAAGACCTGTTGGCCGGCGGAGAGTACGTCAACGCCTTCTCCAACATCCTGATCGAGAACAGCCGCTTCCTCGATGCGAAGGCCAGCGGCGTGTTCATCGACGGCTACGTCACCGACGTGACCCTGCGCACCACGGAGGTCGCCGGCGCCGGCGGCGTCGGCGTCTATCTGGAGGCAGGCTCGAAGGGCAACCTGGTCACGCGCTGCGACATCCACGACAACGGCTACGGCGACGTCGTCCCAGAAGGCGTGCTGATCAACGTCGGCGGCACCGCCTTCCGCTATCGCAGCACCGGCCGCGAGGGCATCGCCGTCGACGGCTCGCGCGACAACCGCATTGTCCGCAACCAGCTGACCAACAACGCCGCCGGCGGGATCTTCCTCTACAAGAACTGCGGCGAGGACTTCACCAACAACCCGAACGGCTGGTGGACGCGCCGCTACGGCGCCGACGGAAACTATATCGCCCGCAATACCGTCACGCAGGGCGACAACGGCATCTGGCTGGGCGCGCGCATGAACGAGAATCAGGTGTTCATGGATTGCAGCGACCCCCCCTACGTCTCGACCAGCGGCGTGCGCCTCTACGAGGATTTCGCGCGCGACAACCTCATCGTGCGCAACCGCTTCGTCGACGTGCGCTACGGCATCCGCATCGAGGACGACCACAACCGCGTCGCCTACAACCGCTTCTCCAGTACCGATCCCACCCACCAGGCCATCCTGCTCGGCACCAGGGATCGCACCACCGTCCTCGGCCAGCCGGTCGACGGCACCGAGCTGCGCGGCAACCGCGCCGAGATCGCCGGCAACGCCCAGCCGTACGGCGCGACCCACCCACACCAGAACACCCTCGACCGGGGCAACCGCGCGGCGGGCGTCGTCGTCGCCCTCACCGCCGCCGCCCCGCCGCCGATCAACCCCTTCCTGTTCGCCAAGCTGATCTGGCTCGACGGCACCCCGCCACCGCCCTGACCCGCAGCGCGGGCCTGCCCTGCCCGTCTGTCCCCGTCGCGCAATCGACTACGTCCGGCGGCGGCTGATTGACCCAGGCAAATGGCGACGTCACTTCGCGCGCGACGGCGGTCGCCGCTCGTGCGCGGCCTTGAACGTCCGCGGGCCGCCGGGCGGAGGACCGCCGCGCTCGAGGCGGACGGTCAGCTTCTTGCCCTTCATGCGGCAGTCCTGCAGGGCCTGGATGACGTCCTCGGCCAGGCCCTCGGCCACCTCGACCAGCGTGAAGCGATCGGAGATGGTGATGACGCCGATCTCGCTGCCGCGGATGCCGGCCTCGCCGGTGATCGCGCCGACGATGTCCTGCGGGCGCATGCCCATTTCGCGTCCGCCGCCGATGAAGACGCGCGTCATGCCGCCGCTG
>JBOHWA010000156.1:0-2768 GCA_050735855.1 Binatia bacterium | reverse complement strand
CTGGCGGTCCATGCGCCTTACCGGTCGCAGGAGATCGGCGCGCTGAGGGGACGGAAGGGACCTCGGCACGCCGCGGGCAAGCGGCGCATCCGACTGGAGGGCGCCGGTCCCTCGGCGCCGGGGGCGGGGCCGGGTGCACGTCGCACGCACGGCGCCGACGGAGCGGCGCCCTCCAGTCGGGCGAATCGTTGGGGCGCTACCGGTGGCCCTTCAGTCCAGACGCTCGATCACCGTCGCGTTCGCCATGCCGCCGCCTTCGCACATGGTCTGCAGGCCGTAGCGGCCGCCGCGGCGCTCGAGGATGTTGAGCAGGGTCGTCATCAGGCGGGCGCCGCTGCAACCGAGTGGGTGGCCGAGGGCGATGGCGCCGCCGTTCTGGTTCACCTTCTCCATGTCGGGGCGGTACTCGCGCTCCCAGGCCAGCACCACCGGGGCGAAGGCTTCGTTGATCTCGATCGCGTCGAAGTCGTTGATGCCCAGCTTGGCGCGCTCGAGGATGCGCTTGGTCGCCGGGATGACGCCGGTCAGCATGATGACCGGGTCGACGCCGCCGAGGGCGAAGCTGTGAAAGCGCGCCCGCGGCCGCAGGCCGAGCGCCTTGGCTTTCTCGCGCGACATCACCAGCACGGCGGCGGCGCCGTCGGTGATCTGGCTCGAGTTGCCGGCGGTGATGACGCCGTCGGGGCGGAAGGCCGGCTTCAGCGTGCCGAGCTTCTCGACGGTGCTCTCGGCGCGGATCCCCTCGTCGTGCGCCAGCGTCTCCGTCGAGCCGTCGGCGGGCACCGGCAGGGGGAGGATCTCCTTCGCGAACCAGCCGTTGCGCGTCGCGGCGGCGGCCTTCTGATGTGAGGCGGCGGAGAAGGCGTCGAGCTCCGCGCGCGTCAGCTTCCACTTGCTGGCGATGATCTCGGCCGAGATGCCCTGGTTCACCAGGCCGCCGACGCCGTAGAGGTTCTGCTCCGTGTAGCGCGTCACCATGCGCGGGCCGAACGGTGCCCCGCCGGCGGCGACGCTGGTGCCCATCGGCACGCGGCTCATCGATTCGACGCCGGCGGCGATGACGACGTCATAGGCGCCCGCCATCACCCCCTGCGCGGCGAAGTGCAGCGCCTGCTGGCTCGAGCCGCACTGGCGGTCGACGCTGGTGCCGCAGACCGATTCCGGAAAGCCGGCGGCCAGCGCGGCGTTGCGGCCGATGTTGATACCCTGTTCGCCGACCTGGCCGACGCAGCCCATGATCACGTCCTCGACCTCGGCCGGGTCGATGCCGGTGCGGTCGAGCAGGGCGCGCAACGGCTCGCTCGCCAGATCAACCGGATGCCAACCGTGGAGCGCGCCGTTCGCCTTGCCGCGCCCGAGCGGCGTGCGGATGGCGTCGACGATCACTGCTTCGCGCATCAGAGTCTCCTTCGAATGGGGTGGGTGACGGGCGATCTTTCCAGGCTTGGCCGCCGCGTTGCAAGCCGCGACAGGGGACGTTCACCACTTCGCATAGTGGCTCTCCGCGTAGCCCAGCAGCCCGTCGACAGCGATGGTCTCGCCCGCGGCGGTGCGCAGGCGGCCGCGGTAGCGGCCGAGCAGCTGGTTGAAGTTGGTGGCGATGATCCAGGCGTTGACGTTCTCGACGTGGCGCGCCTGCGGCTGAAAGGTGAGATCCACCCGGCCGTCGGCGGAGTAGAGGTGCCAGGGGCGCATGAGGTCGGTGCGGTCGTAGTCGAAGGCCACCACGTCGACTTTGTGCAGCGCCCCGTCGACCCAGAAACAGCTCTCGGTGAAGCCGGTCTCGTTCACCCCGCATGACACGTTCATGCCCAGAGTCCGGCCGTCGGCCGCCGCGCCGGCCAGGCAGCCCCAGTTCCAGAACGTCTCGCGCCGCATGTATCCGGCGCTCCAGTCGCAATGGCCGCGGGTGCCGAGCGCTGCCAGGTCGAAGCGCCGCCCCTCCCAGGTGACGCTGCCCGAGACCGGCATGCCGGCGGTCTTGCGCGCGTAAACCCACCCGCTCGCCCCGGCGCGCGTGCAGATGCGCATCGGCTGCTGCGGCGGCGACTGCTCATCGAAACGGGCGTCGATGGCGGTGCCGTCGGCGAGCGCGACGCGCAACGTCCGCTGCGCCGGCGCGGCGCTCGATCCCATCTCGACCGTGCCGCGCCGCGAGCGGAAGCTGGCCCGCCCGTTCTCCGGGTCCTGGTCGAACTGGATGCCGCGCCCCAGCGGGGTCTGGAAGCTGTGCTCGACCAGACGGCCGCTGGCCGGCTCGAACAGATAGACGAAGACCGTCCCGGCGTACTTGATGTCGGCGATGGCGCAGCCGAACACCAGCGACTCCGACAGCGCGCCGAGGAACTGGAACTGATTGAAGCCGAAGCGGCGCGCCCAGCGCCCGGCCGGGGCGCCGAACGGTGTGGTCAGGGTGTAGTCGCGATAGTTCACCTCGCCGACCGGCTCGGCGAAGATCCCGCAACGCACCTGCCCGGTGGCGTCGATCAGCCTCTGCATGCGGCCCTATCCCCGATCCCCACGGCCGGTGCAACCGTCGCGCCGCGGCGCGACAGAGCGGGCGAGCCGCCCGCGCTCCCAGGGGCAGAGCGCCGTGCCCGTGCGACGCGACCACCCTCCGTTGCGAACCGGGGGTGTGCCACGCGTGGAGGCAGTGCGGCTCGCGGGCGGCCCGCCCGCTCCGACGTCGCGAGCCGAGCGCATCGATCCGCTGACGAGCAGCGCCAACGAACGTGGAAACGCGTCTCGCCCCGAACGCACGATCGACG
>JBOHWA010000155.1:0-6989 GCA_050735855.1 Binatia bacterium | reverse complement strand
CGCGGAGGACGCGGAGTCGAGCTGCATCCCGCCGCGTCCTCCGCGTCTCCGCGGTGAAAAATCTTTTTCTTGGTCTTCCTCTGAGTTCTCTGTGTTCTCTGTGGTGAAAATCAGTTTCCGGTCTGTGGCGCCCCGCACAGCGGGTCCAGCGGCGTGCCGTTCATGCTCTTGCGCTGAATGAGCTGGTCGTCGGCCCAGCTGGTCGGGTCGAAGTCGTAGACCGGTGGGTTCACCTGGGCATACGTCTTGTTGCCGACGAAGGTGCTCGGCAGCGTGAAGGCGAAGCCGAGGCAGCCGTTGGCCGGACAGTCGGCGAGGGAGATCTCGCCGCCGTTGGCGGTCGGGGTGGTGCCGCTGGTGAAGTTGACCCAGTCCTGGCAGATGACGTCGAGCGGTGCGGTCTCGGAGGCCGTCGGCGCGTTCAGCGCCGGGACATCCACCGGCAGGAGGCTGTCGTAGGTGCATGTCCCACCGTCGCGGCAGAATCGGCAGCGCTGGCTGGTGTTGTCGAAGTAGCAGAGGTCGCGCGGCATGCAGAGCTCGTATGGCGCACGCGCGCCCGGGGCGAACTCGGCGGCGATCTCGCGCTGGTCGAGCTTGAAGGTCAGCACCCCGCTGGCGGTGTCGAGCGTCGGCTTGGGCATGCCGGAGCACCACTGGCCGGGAATGTTCGGGTCGCACGCGTCGGCGACCTGGCTGCGAAAGCTCTGCAGATTGTTGGTGTTGTCGGCGGCGGTGAGGTGCGGTTTCACGCGCACGTAGCGCACGTGCACGGCGGCTGGGTCGGCGACGCCCTCGCCGACGTACACCTGGTAGCTGCTGACCGCGTCGGCGCGGGCGAACATGTTGTACACCACGTAGCTGGTGTCGGGCTCGAACGGTGCCGGCCGCATGGCGTTGGTGCGCCCGCGGCCCAGGCAGGAGAGCGACTGCGCGGCGGCCGTGTTGGTGTCGATGTAATAGAGCGCCCCCTGTTGCCCGGTGAGGCCGGGGGGCTCGGTCATGGTCAGGTGCGGCGCCTGGCCGACGTTGGGCCCGACCATGAAGGACGCCCGCTTGCAGGCGTAGTTGGCCGGGTTGGCCGTGTCGCAGACCTGGCCGCAGTCACTGCCGTCGTTGGCGGTCTTCCACTGGCGGTAGATGGCGATGACCGGCGAGCTGCCCTCGATCTTGTTCTGGTTGAACTGGTTCATGTAGGTCCACGGCTCGACGTACGTCGCGCCGCTGGGTGCACTCTTGAGCGGCGCGATCACGCTGGTGACGAACTGGTAGGGCGAGGTCTGCACGCCGAAGGACAGGCACTCGTCCGACTGCGCCGGCGCATCGAAGAAGCTGTTGCGGCTGACCGAGCTGGTCGGGACGGGCGCCATGACGCCGGAGATCTGCCCGGCCGCGCCGGTCAGGCTGGAGTCGATGTCGACCAGAATGGTCGAGAAATCGATCGGCGTCAGCGACAGCGTGTCGCCGCCGGGCGGGATGACCTGCGGCGCGCCGGCGAGGTTCTGCAGGCTGCCGACGATGTACGGCGCGGTGCGGTCGAGCGTGTTGTGCCGGCAGCCGCCGGGCAGCTCGCTCGGGCCCATGAAGTCGTTCCCCTCGCCACGGCTGAAGCACTGGTTGAGCGGATTGGCCGGGTCGGGGTCGGGCAGGCCGGTGGGCAGCGCCTTGAAGAAATTCGAGGCGCGGTAAGTGAACGCCGGCGGATAGTAGAAGCCGTTCGGTTGCTTCCAACCGATGGCCGCGTCGACGACCACCATCTTTGGCGTCGTCCCGGTCACGTCCGCGTGCAGGGGCTGCACGGTCGAGCTGTAGATGCCGCACTCGAGATCGGTCGTACACGGGGCACCCGGCGCCGTGCCGGCGCACGGTTGCGGATTGCACTCGAAGGAACCGACGTTGAGGAACAGGTTGCCGTCGGCGTAGTGCGGCCCGTCGTAGATGTTGATCAGGCGCTTCGGCTGCACGCTGCCCTGCCAGTAGCCCGTGCCCTCGGCCAGCAGGTTGCAGGTGGTTCGCCCGCCCATCGAACAGGGCGCGTAGTTGCCCAGGTTGGTGTCCGCGCCGACCGAGAAGATTGGGCCGCTGCGCTTCGCGAAGCGGCTGCCGCCATGCTGCGTGGTGCCGACGAAGAGGCTGTTCTTGGCGAGCGAGAAATAGCCCGGCGGCACCTGCAGCCAGCTGCCCGAGCTGACGAAGGTCAGGCCGCCGAACAGCTGATCGGTCATCGCGCCGTTGAGGAAGAGGTAGAACCAGGGGCGCAACCAGACCGAGCCGAAGTTGACCTGCGCCCAGTTGAAAGAGGTGGTGAACCGGTCGACGACGGTGGTCACGCAGGCGTCGATGTTGCTGTCGAGCGCGGAGTCGGACAACGCCACCGAGGCGCAGACCTTGCTGGGGCTGTCGATCGGAACGGGTTGGAAGTTCGAGGTCGCCACCGGCCGCAGGTACTGGCCGCGCACCTGGCTCGAGAGCTTGCCGGCGATGTACGGGTTGGGCACGGCGGTGTAGCCGGTGTTGAGCGCGTCGCCGATCCCCGCCGGCGGCAGGTCGACCGACGCCGGCAGCGCCAGCGGCGACGTCCCGCACGAATTGCCGCGGAAGCGCAGCAGCGGCGCCTGGTAGCCGCCGGTGTTGTACTTCGCGTAGCCGGCGAACTGGTGCGTGATCGCGCTCGGGCCGCTGAGCGTCGAGCCGAGCAGCCAGTAGCACGAGCCGAAGCCGTGCACGCCGACGGCGGCGTTGCCGACGAACTCGTTGTGCGCGTTCATCGCCCAGTACATCACCGGCATGTAGCTGTCGGAGCCGGTGCGCAGGATCGGCGGACAGGGCGAGGTGGGCTCCGTCGGGCACGGATCGGTGTCCGGCGGGCACGGCGGGGGACATTCCTGCAGCGAGACGGTGGGGCTGACGCCGTCGAGGATCGGCGGCACGAAGCGGGCCGCCAGCGACGGCGCCCGCGGCGTGCCCGTCCAGTTCGTCGGATCCGCCTGCGCGGCGAGGAACTCGGTCAGCGAGCCGCGCGCCGAGACGCCGAGGTTGTGGCACAGCAGGTTCTCGATCTCGGAACCGTCCTCCAGATAGTAGCCGTGGCCCATCGAGAGGAAGCCGACGTTGCGCGCCAGGGTGACGTTGAGCGTGCCGTGCAGGGTGATGAAGCGGGTCATCGAGTCCCACACCGCGCTGTCCTTCACGAACGCCTTGCCGCGCGCGTAGGCGGTCGACTTGGCGAGGTGGAAGTGCACCGGGTAGTGGCCCATGCGGCCGCCCTGGCCGAGCTGTTTGAACTCGACGCCCTGCAGCTGCGCCGCGGCGAAGCCCTGGCGGACGATGACGTGGCCGCCGAAGTAGCACGCCGGATCGGCAGGTATGGTCGAATTGTAGAGGCACTCCTCGACCGAGGGGAACGCGCTCTCCGGCTGCTTGCCGAGCGAGCGGATGCGGATGCTGCGCGTCAGCAGGCCGACGACGGCGCGCAGGTCGGCGGCGCTGCGATTGACCGGGTCGGTGTACTCGGCGCCGTGCGCGCGCTCGAGCTGCTTGGCATCGAAGATCGCGCTGGCGTGCGGGTAGCGCAGCGCGTCGACGGTGAGCTGCGTCACCATCGCCCCGGCGGCGGTGCGCACCGACTGCACGGCGCGCACCGCGCGCACCTCGGAATGGCTCGGGTACCAGTCGGTGGTGCCGACGACGATCTCGTCGCCCACCGTCCAATCGGACAGCAGGCGATCGAGCGTCAGCGTCGTCGGGCCGTCCGCCGGCGCGCTGGCGTCGAGCCGCGCCCAGCTGCTGCCCGACAGGTCGGCCCAGTCCTGCATCTCCGCCGCGTCGAGGGTCGACTGGGCCGCCGTCGGCGCCGCGCAATGGTCGTCCGAATCGGCCCGCGTCGCGAACGAGGGATCCTGCAGCGGCTTGGCCCCCTTGTGGCCGAACAGTTTGAGCGAGCCGCCGTAGCTGACACCCAGCACCTTGTAGCCCCACGGCGTCGGGTCGAAGTTGAGCTCACCGTAGTGCTCGAGCTTGAAGTTCGGCGCATCCACCGGCGGGACAAAGGTCGATGCGCACGGATTGTCCGAATTGGCGGTGGTGCAGTAGCGCGGCTCGGCCGGCGGATCGAAGAACTCGGCCGGAAAGCACGGCTGCACCGCGCCGGGGCTGGTCTTGCAGTCGATGCCCCGCGGTGCCGGCTTGACCGTGAACTCCTTGCTCGGATCGTCGCCGTACAGACCGATCGAGAGCGCGCCGCCGGCCACGCCGAGCTTCGGCCCCTGCCCGCCGAAGGGGCAGTCGGGCGACCCCGCCTGCAGCACGCCGCCCATCTCGACCAGCAGCGACTGCACCCGGAAGTCGATGGTCTGGCCGGGATCCTCGACGAAGTAGAGCGCGCCGTCGGCGAGGATGTTGACCTCGCCGAACACATACGGCTCCGGCCCGCCGTGGCGGATGACCATGCAGCGGTCGATCGTTTTCGGCATGGTGTCGCTGCCGGAGGCCAGCTCCTCGCAACCCGACGGCACGTAGTCCGGACAGGCGAGCGACGGCGCGACGGTGAGATAGATCGTCTGGTGCTCCTGGTCGGCGCTGCAGCCCTCGCTGGCCGGCACGCAGACCTGAAAGGTGATCTCGAAGCGGCGGCCGACCTGCGCGGCGGTCGGCGCGAAGGTGAACGCGCCGCTCTGCGCGTCGAGCGTCACCAGCGGCGCCAGCGCCGGCTCCGGCACCATGCGATAGAGCAGCGGGCTCGGGCCACTGCCTCGGATCGACAGGGAGAGCGTCTCGCCGGCGCGCACGGTCTGATCCTCGAGCGGCTGCAGCACCAGCGGCGGCCCGCCGCCCCCGACGCCGCCTTCCGCGGCGGCGACGACGCGGATGCTGACCGTCTCTTCGTCGCTGAGCTGGCCGTCGCTGGCGATGAAGGTGACCAGGAACGTCTTGCCGACGCTGGCCTCGGTCGGCAGCAGGCAGAACATCCCCGAGGCCGTGAGGAAGTAGGAATCGATGGGGAGATTCTGCACCGTGAAGTGCACGTCGTCGCCGTCCGGATCGGTCGCCTGCAGCGCGATCAGCAGATCGTCGCCGAAGCGGACCGTGTGGTCGCCGATCGGCGCCAGCTGCGGGCCTCGGTTGCCGACCGGCGTCGCGGTGGGCGCCGGCGACGCCGTCGCGGTGGGCGTATGCACCGGTTGACGGTCGTCATCGTCGCCACACCCCACGACGCCGAGGGCCGCCGCCAACAGGAGCAGAGCTACCCGCATTCCGTTCATCACATCCGCCTTCCGTCCGAGCCGCCTGCCCGCGCGCCGATTGGCAAACCCTCGCACCACGACACACTTGAATCAATTCGCCCCTGGAGGGCGCCGGTCCCTCGGCGCCGGGGGCGGCAGGAGGGCGGGCGATTCTGGTCGCGTAGGCGCCAACGTCCAGCGACGCGGCGACAGCACCGCACGGGAGGGCGCGTCACCCCAGCAGGGGTTTGTCGCCGCCGCTGTCGCGCAGCTTGTACTTCTCGACCCGTTGGGTCGGCGTCTTGGGCAGCGAGTCGCGGAATTCCCACAGGCGCGGCACCTGGAACTTGGCCAGGCGTTGGCTGGCGAAGGTGCGCAGCTCGTCGATCGTGACCGGCGCCCTGGCGACGATGAACGCCTTCACTTCCTGGCCGAGCACCGGGTCGGGGATGCCGATCACCGCCGCCTCGGCGACCGCGGGATGCTCGCACAGCGTCTTCTCGATCAACACCGACGACATATTCTCGCCGCCGCGGCGGATGACGTCGCGCTTGCGGTCGACGAAGTAGAGCCAGCCGTCCTCGTCGAGGTAGCCGAGGTCGCCGGTGTGGAACCAGCCGTCGCGCAGCGCCAGGTCGGTTTGCTCGGCATCGCGGAAATACTCGGCCATGCGGTGCGGCGAGTGGATGAGGATCTCGCCGACGGCGCGCGCGGCGAGCGGCTGGCCGTCGTCGTCGACGATGCGCAGCCGCACGCCCGGTACCGCCGGGCCGGCCGACCCCTTGCGCGGCGCGGCGCCCATCGGGGTCATGGTCACGACGCCAGCGTCGGTCGAGCCGAAGCATTCGGCGACGTCGGCGACGCCGAAGCGGCGGATCACCTGGTCGCGGATCGGCGCGCTGCCGAGGCCGAGGATGACGCGCAGCGGGTTGTCGCGCTCGAGGTCCGACGGTTCCTGGGTGAGCAGGATCGCCAGGATGGTACCGAGCGTGTACAGCACCGTGGCGCGCGACTGGTGCACCAGCGGCCAGAACTCGCTGGCGCGAAAGCCTTTGGGGAACGCCACCGTGCCGCCCGCCTCGAGCGCCGTGCACACCGCGCCCCAGGCATTGCCGTGGAAGAGCGGCGTCACCGCCAGGATCGTGTCGGCCGGGCCGATGCCGAGCAGCTCGATGAAGTGCCGCGCCGCCGCGCCCGTGCTGTGGTGGCGGAAGAGCACGCCCTTCGGCTTGCCGGTGGTGCCCGAGGTGTAGAGCAGCGTCGAGCCGTCGTCGGGGCCGAGCGCCACGCCGACCGGCGTCTCGGGGCTGGCGGCGAGCCGCGTATCGAAGGCGACGTCGCCATCGGCGCCGAACGCCGCAACGCGACAGCCGGCGGCCGCCGCCAGCGGCTGCATCGTCGCCACGGTCGCCGCGTCGGCGACGACCACGCGCGGCGCCGCGTGGCCGAGGATGTAGCCGAGCTCCTTCGCCCCGAGCGCCGCGTTGACCGGATGCAGGATGCCGCCCGCCTTGAGCGTGCCGAAGGCGGCGACGAGATATTCGACCGAGTTGCCCATCCCGAGCGTGACGCGATCGCCGCGCTCGACGCCGAGCGCGCGCAGCACGTGCGCCGCCCGATTACTCAGCCGATCGAACTCATCGTAGGTGACCGAGCGGCCCTCGTGCAGGATGAACACATGGTCGCCGCGCTTGGCGACCCGGTCGGCGAGAACGTCACCGATCAGCATCGGTCAGCCTCGGAACTGGAGGGCGCCGGGCCCTCGGC
>JBOHWA010000154.1:0-4138 GCA_050735855.1 Binatia bacterium | reverse complement strand
GTATTCCTCCTTGGTCTCGTCGGTGTTGAAGAAGCTGCTCACCGAGGGGTGGCCGGCGCGATCGACGTGCAGGAGCTTGCCGTCGCGGCGCACGCTGCAGCGGCCCCAGATGCGGATCGTCGACGTGCCGAGCTCGCTGGTCGGCAGCTCGATCGCCGTCGAGAACACGTTGCTCTCCTGGTTCGAATCCGTGCCGGTCCAGGGCGACTTGCCGCCCAGGTGCGGGGCGGTGAAGTTCCTGCCGCCGCTGGTGTCGAACAGATTCTTGATGCCGTCGAAATCGAAGAAGAACGCGTCGCTGCGATTGCCGGCGAAGAACGTATAGGGGCCGGACTTGACGATGTTCGGTTGGGGGGTGAAGGAGACCTCGGCGCCGGCGATGATCTTGGTCCCCACCGCCTCGGCCGAGCGCGACTCCGCGCCCTTGGCCATGAACACGTCCGCGGTCTGTTTGCCGTTCCGCGGCGGCGAGAAGACGTAGCTGATCGCGACGTCGGTCAGGCAATCGCCATCGTTGTCGATGTTGAGGCGGTAGATCGCGTCGGGATGGAATGCCGGCGCCTCGGCAAACGGATTGGCGTTGAGGATGATCACGGTCCGCGTCGGGTCCGCCGGCGCCTGGAACGCGTAGAGGTCACAGAGGTCGAGTCTCTGGTCCCCCAACGGCGGGCCGAGGTTGAGTCCAGTGAAATGATTCGACATGGCGTCCTCCTCAGTTGTCGAGCGGTGACCTGGATTCGGTCGGATCGTAGTCCCGCCGCGCCTCAGTTGTCCATGCGCGGGAGCGTCTACTGGGAGCAGATTGATTCCGGTAGACCGTCGCTCGAACAGAACGCCAGCGCGCTGCCGCTCGCATCCAGCAAGGTGCCGTTCCAGGTGCCGTCGGCGGCGAGCGATTCGACATGCAGGAAGCTGTGCTGCTCGATGCCGAGGATCTCGGCCTCGTCGCCGTCGATCGCGGCGGTGAAGCGGCCGACCGGGGCCGTGCCGAGCTCGACGCCGCTGGCGCCGACGATCAGTTGCGGCGGCCGTGGCGTCGCCGCGTCGGGGAACGCCAGCGATTGAAACGTGTGCATGTGTCCGGAGAGGACGAGTCCGATCGCCCCCGTCGCATTCGCCGCGCGCGCCATGGCCCACGCCTGCTGCAGGGTCTGGGCGATGCTGTCCCCGTCCATCGTCGTCGCGCCCCACAGCGGGCGGTGCGTGGCGATCCAGGTGGTGCCATCCGGCGGCGCTGCGGCGAGCACCGCGGCGAGCTGTTCCGCATAGCGCTGCGTCGTCACCGCCGGCGCGAAGCCGTCGCAGGCGTTGGCGGAGTCGACCACGGCGATGCGCAGGGTGCCGAGGTCGAGCACGTACGGCGGGCTGAGCTGGAGATAGGGCAGCACCGGCGGCGGCAGCGGCTGGTCGCCGCCCTGCGGCGGACAGGCCAGTTCGCCGAGCCCGCCGCGGCTCGCCGCCGCGTTCGGATCGAGGAAGTAGAACCAGCCCGGCCCGGCGCGGCTGCAGAGCTCGTGATTGCCGCGCACGACGACCCAGGGCGCGGCCGCCAGCAGTGGCGCCGCGGGTTGGAAGAAATCCGCCCACCAGTGTTCCCAGGTGTCCGGATTCAGACTGTAGGCGGCGTTCTGGCTGACGTAGGGCTGCTCGAGCTGACACAGCGGGTCGTCGGGCGCGTCGTCGCCGGCGTCGTAGACGGGCAGCGTCGCGCCGCCCTGCACCGGCACCGCGCTCGCCGTGCCGCGGTAGTTGTAGTCGCCGAGGTGTACGACGAGTTCGGGCGGCGGCTGTTGGGCCGCCGCGGCGGCGGCGATCGCGTCGAACGGGGCCGCCGGGCTGTCGCCGGCGCAGTCCTTCGCCTTGCACCCGGTGTCGCCGAGCACCGCCAGGCGGGCCGGGTTGCGGCGCGCGATCGGCAAAGCCTGATCGGTCCATGACAAGCGGAACTGCCGGTCGAACGGCACGCGCGCTTCGCAGACGTTGACCGGAAAGCCGAACGGGTTGCCGCGCGCGCGCATGCGGATCGTACGGCCGGCGCCGCGTAGCACCGGGCACTGCGGCGTGCCCGGCTCGACGATGGCACGCGCCAGGGCCAGCACGCCGCCATCGGCCGCGGGCCCGAGTACGACATAGGCCGCATACACCGCCGGCGGCAGTGGCGATGCGTCGGATCCTCCGCAGCCGCCGAGCAGCGCGCTGCCGAAGGTGAGGCCCAGCCAGGTACACGCGCCGGCCAGAGCGCGGGTACGCTCATGCCGGCGGCGCGACGGGCGCATCGAATCAGGCGCGGGTGACGCCGTCATCTCGACTCGGACATGGAGATTCGCTCCTACTGGACGATCCGCGCCGCCGCGACCGGCGCGTACTCGAGCTTCTTCGCCGGCGCGTTCCACACCAGCGGCCGGTCGCAGAACGTCTCGCTGGCGAAATCGCGGGCGGGCTTCCTGCCGCACTGCGCTCCCGACACGGTCAGCCAGAGCTTCGCCGAGGCGCCGGTGCCTTCTATCTTGGCGCCGAACACCGGGTCGCTGAAGACCGATACCGCACCGCCCTGGCCGTCGCCGGCATAGACCGTGACGCCCTTCTCGCGATCGCCGTAGATGCTCGCCGCGCCGTCGCAACTGACGGCGCCCACGTCGAGCACGAAATCCTCGTGGCCGTCGCCGGTGAGATCGACGCGCTTGACCGCATCGGCGGTCTGAGGCGTGCCGCCGGCTTCGCGACACTGGTCCGCCAGCGCTTGCAGATCGGCAGTGACGACCTTCGGCAGTGGCGCGGTCTGACCCGGTTTCGCGGCCGGCGCTTCCGCCTGGGCGGAAACCGCGCCGACCGAGCAGGCAACGACGAGCATGATTGGCAGGTACCGCATCGCTCCGACCTCCACAGGTGCCGGTGTGATACTACAGCGGCGACTGCCGGCGATACGGTCGCATGCGATCGCTGTCGACTTCATCGTCTCCGCCGCGCTAGGTCACGCGAGACGGATGTGCTCCATCGAACGGACCTATTGCCACGGCGCGCGCGGCCTGGCCGCGCTGCTCCTCGCCGCCCTGCTCGCGGCGCCGGGGCCCGCGCGCGGCGTCTCCGCCGACCCGTCGAGCGACGCCCGGCGCCTCGTCTTCCTGCTCGAGTACATCGGCACCGACTACGACGGCGCGGTGCGCGACGGCCAGGTCGTGAACCAGGTCGAGTATGGCGAGATGCTGCGCTTCAGCGAGCAGCTGATCCAGGGGTATCGTGCCCGCCGCGAGCGATCGGAGGCGGTCGCGACCGGGCTCGCCGAACTGCAGAAGCAGATCCGGCAGCGCGCCCCGGGCGACGAGATCTGGGCGGCGAGTCGCCGGCTGCTGCCGTCACTCGTCCGCTCGCTCGCCGTGAGTGTTCGACCGCAGGCGTTGCCGAACCTCGCCAATGGCCGGCGGCTGTGGGCGAGCGACTGCGCGCCCTGCCACGGACCGACCGGCGCCGGCGACGGTCCCGCGGCGGCGGGCCCGGAGCCTCCGCCGACGGCCTTCCTCGGCGACACCCTCGAGCAGCTGTCGCCGCGCCAGGCCTTCAACGCGCTCAGCTTCGGCATCGACGGCACCGCGATGCCGTCGTTCGCCCCGGCGTACACCGACGAGCAACGCTGGGACGTGGCGTTCTACCTGATGACGTTGCGCACGGAGTTCGAGCCGAAGCGGCCGCCGGAGGAGCCAGACGTGCCGCTCGACGAGCTGGCCGCGCACTCGAACGTCGAGCTGCTGGACCGCCTGCGGCAGCGATGGCCCGCCGCATCGCCGCGCGAGGTGGACTGGTTGCGGGCGAACTTCGCCACGGCGCCTGGGGCGGAGCCGGGACTGGCGGGTTCCGAGGCCGCCTCCGGAGGGTTGGCGGTGGCGCTGCGGCTGCAGGAGGTCTTCGGCCGTGTGGCAGATCGCGTGCTGCCACGCGTGGTCGGCGTGACCGGCTACGTCCGCGATGCGGCCTGGTCTCCCGAGCGGCTGCAAGCCGAGCGCGGTGACGCCTGGATGGTCGCCAACGCCGACGCGCTGCGCTACCCGGGGTTCCGGCCCTTGCGCTCGGGCAGTGGCGTGCTCGAGGACGCGGGCTACGTCATCTCCTGCGACCACATCGTGCGCGACGACCACAACCAGCT
>JBOHWA010000153.1:0-5080 GCA_050735855.1 Binatia bacterium | reverse complement strand
CCTCGGCGCCGTGCCCGCGGCGAGCCCCCCGCCCCACCCCCGGCGCCGAGGGACCGGCGCCCTCCAGCTCCTATTCCGGCGGCAGCAGCGCCCCCGGGTTCATGATGCCGTTCGGATCGAGCGCCTTTTTGATGATGCGCAGCAGGTCGATGGCAGTGCCGTGCTCGGCGGCCATGTACGGCGCGCGCAGGCGGCCGATGCCGTGGTGGTGGCAGATCGTGCCGCCGACGGCGAGCGTCGCTTCCATCGCCCGGCGCCAGCACTCGAGGTAGGTCGGCTCGGCGTCGGCTGGGTCGTCGGGCTTGGCGACGAAGGTGAAGTAGATGTTGGTCCCCTGCGCGTAGCTGTGCGAGCTGTGCCCCGAGGCGACGATCAGGCCCTTGACGGTGCGCAGCGCCTCGATGACGTCGTGGTAGAGCGTGTGGATGCGGTCCCATTCGGTGCCGACCTCGATGGTGTCGAGCACGAAGCCGCGCTCGACGAAGGAGCGCAGCGACGGGACGTTGTTGCGCTCCGCCAGCCAGTGCTGCACCGGCTGCTCGCCGACGGCGTCGCCGCCGTGGCCGGTGCAGATGGCGTGGCAGGCCTCGGCCTCGGCGGCGGTCATCGTCGGCGGCCCTTCGGTGATGACGAGCAGGAAGCAGCGATCCTCGCCGGCCCATTGGCCGAAGTGGCGTCCGGTCTCCATGGCGTCGTAGAGCCGTACCACCGGCGGCCGCCAGCCGGCGCGTACGATGTGGCGGATCGCCTCGAGGCCGGAGTCGAAGTCGGGGAAACTGAAGCTCAACAGGCGGCGGCTCTCGGGCAGCGGCATGACCCGCACCGTGATCTCGGTGACGATGCCGTGCGTGCCCTCGGAGCCGAGGAAGAGATGGCGCGGATCGGGCCCGGCAGAGCGGCGCGGCGTCGACTTGATGCGCACGACGCGGCCGTCGGCGAGCACCGCCTCGAGCCCCATCAGCATGTCTTCGATCGAACCGTAGCGGCTCGAGTACTGTCCGGCCGCGCGCGTCGCCACCCAGCCGCCGACCGTCGACAGGGCGACCGACTGCGGCCAGTGCCCCATGGTGTAGCCGCGCGCCTGCAGCGCCTCCTCGAAGCGATGGCCGAACATGCCGGCCTGGACGCGCGCCTGCAGCGCGGTCTCGTTCAGCTCCAGCAGCTGATCCATGCGGGTCAGGTCGACGACGATGGCGTCGCCATCCGGCAGCACCCCGCCGCCGACGCCCGAGCCGCCGCCGAAGGGAACCACGGCGATGCGCTGCTCGTTGGCCCAGCCCAACAGCGTGGCGACGGCCGCGGTCGAGGTCGGGCTGACGACGCAGGCGGGGCGATTGTTCAGCCGCTCCTGATGGTCGCGCAGCAGCGCCAGCGGCCAGGTGTCGTGCGCATGGGCGCGCAGCGTCTCATCGTCCCACGCCACCTGCCCTTCGCCGAGCAACTGCACGAGCGCGGCGCGCAACGCCTGCGGATCGCGCTCAGCCATGCGCCGCGCGCGCCGCCGCGGCGTCGGATTCGTCGCCGTCAAAGCGCTTCAGCCGTTCGGCCAGGGCGCGGTAGCGGAGGATCTCGTCGTCGATGCGGGCGGCGTCCCAGTCGAGCAGCGCCCCGAGCGTGCGCGCCACGCCGGCCGCGACGGTCAGGCCCTGGTCGGGATCCCAGAGCAGCAGGCGGGCGCGGCGTTCGAGTACGTCTTCAAGGGTCAGGGCCATCTCCTCGCGCACCGCATACTCGACCTCGGCGCGCGTCACCGGCAGATCGGCGGCGTAGCGTTCGCCCAACACCACCGGATCGGCGGCGATGCCCTCGACGATGCGTTCGGCGTTGCTGCCATAGAGCTGCACCAGGCGATCGACGACATCGGCCGCCACCCGCGGCCAGCGCTGGTGCAACCGGTTGGCGAAGCCGGCGATGTCGTCGCCGGTGGCGCCGCTGGTCAGCACGACGTCCTCGCTCGCCCCCTGGCGCGCCGGCAGCTTCTGGCCCTGTTGGGTCAGCCGCTCGCAGGCCATGTCGACGACGCGCTCCGACATGCGCCGGAAGGTGGTCAGCTTGCCGCCGGCAATCGACAGCAGCCCGGTGGCGCCGACCATGATCTCGTCCTTGCGCGACAGCTCGGAGGGTTTTTTGCCCTCCTGGTGCATGAGCGGGCGCAGACCGGCCCAGGCGCTGACGACATCGGCGACGGCCAGCGGCGGGGTGAGATCGAAGGTGCGGTTGAAGGCGTCGAGCAGGTAGTCGACGTCGGCCATGGTGATGAACGGGTAGTCCTCGGGCAGCAGGTAGTCGGTGTCGGTGGTGCCGAGGTAGGTCACCGCGCCGCGCGGCACGACGAAGACGCCGCGCTTGTCGCGCGCGTTCATCACCACGATGCGCGACAGGTTGATGCGCTCGGTGCGCACGCCGAGATGGATACCCTTGGTCAGCCGCAGGCGCGGCTTGTCCTGCGGCTCGCTCAGCAGGCGGACGGCGTCGACCCATGGGCCGGCCGCGTTGATGACCACGCGGCCGCGCACGGCGAAGGCGTCGCCGGTGAGCCCGTCGCGCACCTCGACGCCGCGCACCGCGCCGTCCTCGATGACGAAGCCGTCGACCTCGGCGTAGTTGGCGATCACCGCGCCGAGCGCGGCGGCCGACTTGATCACCTCGACGACCAGGCGCGCGTCGTCGGTGACGTACTCGTAGTACAGGCCGGCGCCGTAGATCCGCTCGGCGCGCAGCGTCGGCTCCAGGGCCAGCGTCTCGTCCTTGCTGAGCATGCGGTAGCGCTCGTCGTCGGAGACGCCCGCCAGGCGGTCGTAGGTCCACAGACCGACGCTCAGCTTGGCATACGTCGCGCGGCTGCCCGCCGGCACCAGCATCTGCGCCGGCCGCGCCAGGTGCGGCGCCAGCTTGCGCACCGCGTAGCGCTCGGTGGCGGCCTCGCGCACCAGGCCGACGTCGCCCTGCTGCAGATAGCGCAGCCCGCCGTGGATCAGCTTGGAGGAGCGGCTGCTGGTGCCGCTGGCGAAGTCGCGCCGCTCGATCAGCGCCACCGACAGGCCGCGCAGCGCCGCGTCGCGCGCCACCCCGGCACCGGTGATGCCGCCGCCGACGATCAGCACGTCAAAGGAGCGCTCGGCCAGCGCCTCGAGGTTCGCGGCACGCGAGCGAAAGGAGAATTCAGCCGGGCGCATGGAAATCCGGCCCAACTTCTCACCCGCAAATTGCCTTTGTCAATCAACGCGAAGCGAGGATAAACGCGAAGCGCGGACTTGGCCGTGACACGAACCCCCCGCCCCACCACCCAAGAGCGGGCGGGCCGCCCGCGCTCCCAGCGCGAGCACCCTGCTGGCTCGCGCGGCGGTCTCCGCCCAGTTCGCGAACCGGGTTGGGCGATGCGTGGAGCCCTCGGCGCCCCGTGCTGGCTCGCGCGCGATCTCCGCCCAGTTCGCGAGCCTTGGTTGGGCGATGCATGCAGCCTTCGGCGCTCCGTGCTGGGAGCGCGGGCGGCCCGCCCGCTCTGATGTTCTTCGGCGCGCTGGCGCACACCGCGGTCAAATCTCCGCTTGATTGTGCGCCCGGCTGTGCATTACTGGCCGGCGGGGTATGGAGGTGTGGTGAAGGCGATCGAGATCGATCAGGAACTGCGCGCGCTGGTCGCCGGCGAAGAGGTGCTGGCGTACTTCGACTTCGTGCTCGCGGTCGGCGAGCCACGCGTCGCGGTCGAGGGCCTGTGCAAGGTGGCGCGCCCGCGCGAGCGGCGCTCGAAGACGACGTATCTGTCGACCATCTTCATCGTCGACGCCGCCGACCCGGCCACCCAGCAGGCGCTCGACACGCACATGAAGGCGGTCGACTGGACGGCCTGCGCCACCGCCAGCCCGGGCGTCGACTGCGTCCTGGCGATTCCGCACCAGGAAGCCGGCAAGGGGCTGTTCGTCAAGGAGATCGACGTCTACCTCGATGGCACCCGCCCGCCCGACGCGGCCTTCGTGCGCGAGGTGTTGTTGCCCCTCTTCGCCAACGGCATTCGGCTGGCACCGAGCGAGGTGACGATCTGGGAGGAGCCCGCTGCGGCCGCGCCGTCGACCGCAGCCGCCGGCGACTCGCTGATCGGGCGCCTGCGCCGCCTCACCGGCGGCGCGAGCTGATCCGCGAGCCGTGCGCCGTCTCGGCCTCGCGCTGGCGCTGATCGCGGCGGCGAGCGGCGTCCTGTTGTGGTCCGACCGCGGGTCCCGCCGCGGCGCGCGCCCGGCGGCGCCGTCCCTGATTCCGGTCGCCATCCTGCAACACAGCTCCAACCCGCTGCTCGATGAAACGCGCGCCGGCGTGCTCGCCGGCCTGGCCGAGCGCGGCTACCAGCCGGACGTCAACATCGCCCTGACCGTGCTCAACCCCGAGGGCGACCTGCCGACGGGCAACCTGATGGCGCAGCGGCTGGCCGCCGGCGGCTACCGCGTGGTCATCACGCTGTCGACGCTGATGTTGCAGGCGATGGCGACCGCCAACCGCGACGCGCACACCGTGCAGGTGTTCTGCGGCGTCTCGTCGCCGGTCGACGCCGGCGTCGGCATCCGCAGCCTCGAGTCGCTCGACAAACCGCCGCAGCTCACCGGCGTCGGCACCCAGCAGCCGGTCGACGAGCTGCTCCGCGAGATGAAGCGCATCAACCCGGCGCTGGCGCGCATCGGCGTGGTGTGGAACCCGGCCGAGGTCAACTCGGAGATCTGTACCAAGCGCGCCCGCGCCACCGCCGCGGCACTCGGCATCGAGCTGCTCGAGGCGCCGGTGGAGCAGACGAAGGACGTGCGCGAGGCGGCGGAGTCGCTGGTGCAGCGCGGCGCGGAAGCGTTCTGGACCGGCGGCGACGTGACCGTGAACAACGCCGTCGACGCGCTCACCGCCGTCGCGGCGCGCGCCGGCGTGCCGGTCTTCTCCAACATCACCGGCCACGTGCAGCGCGGCACGCTGCTCGACCTGGGCGCCAGCTACCACGAGGTCGGGGCCGAGGCCGGGCGCATGGCCGGCGACATCCTCGCCGGCGGCGACGCGGCACTGATGCCGGTGCGCGACTTCATGCCCACGCGCATCCTGATCA
>JBOHWA010000152.1:0-8244 GCA_050735855.1 Binatia bacterium | reverse complement strand
GGTCTCGTCGGCGTCGAATTTCGGATCGGTGGCCTCGATGCAGAGGAAGAAGCGGTCGCGCGAGGCGAGCGCGAAGCGCGGCACGTTGAAGACCGGATGGTAGGGCATCGGCAGCCCGTTCAGGGCGATCATGCCGAGCACCGCGGTGAGACCGGCGGCGAGGATGGTGCACTCGAAGGTCACCGGGATGAACGACGGCCAGCTGTTGAGCGGCCGGCCGCCGACGTTGAGCGGATAGTCGATGACCGAGGTCCAGTAGCAGAGCGTGAAGCCGGCCAGGCCGCCGAGGATGCCGCCGATCAGCACCAGGATCGGCAGGCGGTGGTCGGGCTTGGGCAGCTCCTCCGACAGCTCCTCGATCGGGAACGGCGTGTAGGCGTCGTAGTGGCGGTAGCCCGCCAGGCGCGTCTGGCGCGTCGCGTCGACCAGATCGTTGGCGTCGGTGAATTCGGCCATCAGGCCGTGGATCGGCGGCCGGCTCATTCGTGGTGCTCCTTCACCTCAGCCTCCGGCAACAGCGTGCGCATCTCGAAGATCGAGATCATCGGCATGAAGCGGACGAAGAGGAACAGCAGCGTGACGAACAGTCCCATGGTGCCGATGAACGTCGACCAGTCCCAGAAGGTCGGGTAGTACATGCCCCACGACGAGGGCAGGAAGTCGCGCGACAGGCTCACCGGGATGATGATGAAGCGCTCGAGCCACATGCCGATGCTGATGACGATCGAGACCAGGAACAGCGCGGTGGTGCTCGAGCGCACGCGCTGGAACCAGAGCAGCTGCGTGAACAGCACGTTGCAGGCGATCAGCGCCCAATAGAGCGGCGCGTACGGCCCGAAGAAGCGGTTGGCGATCATGTACGCTTCGAAGATGTTGCCGCTGTACCAGGCCATGAACGTTTCCATCATGTAGCCGTAGGCGACGAACAGGCCGGTCGCGAGCGTGATGCGCGCCATGTAGTCGAGGTGGCGCATGGTGACGAAGTCTTCGAGGTCGTAGAAGCGGCGCAGCGGGATGGCGATGATCATCACCATCGCAAAGCCGGCGAAGACCGCGCCGGCGACGAAGTAGGGCGGGAAGATGGTGGCGTGCCAGCCGGGCAGCTGGGCGACGGCGAAGTCGAACGACACGATGGTGTGGACCGAGAGCACCAGCGGCGTCGACAGCGCGGCGAGCAGCAGGTAGGAGGTCTCGTAGCGGTGCCAGTGCTTGGCCGAGCCGCGCCAGCCCATGGCGAGCAGGCCGTAGATGAAGCGGCCGACGCGGCTCGGCGAGCGATCGCGCAGCGTCGCCATGTCCGGAATCAGGCCGACGTACCAGAAGAGCAGCGAGATGGTGGCGTAGGTCGAGACGGCGAACACGTCCCAGATCAGCGGGCTGCGGAAGTTCGGCCACATGCCCATCGTGTTGGGATACGGGAACAGCCAGTAGGCCAGCCACGGGCGGCCGGTGTGGATGATCGGGTACAGGCCGGCGCAGGCGACGGCGAACAGCGTCATCGCCTCGGCGAAGCGGTTGATCGACGTGCGCCAGGTCTGCCGGAAGAGCAGCAGGATGGCGGAGATCAGCGTGCCGGCGTGGCCGATACCGATCCACCAGACGAAGTTGATGATGCCGAAGCCCCAGCCGACCGGGTTGTTGTTGCCCCAGATGTAGACGCCCTTGACCAGCAGATAGGTCACCGACACCAGCAGCAGCTGCAGCCCGGTGAAGCCGATGGCGAAGCCGATGAACCAGCCGAGCGGCGTCTTGCGGTTGAAGACGACGGCGCTGATCTTGTCGGTCACCGAGGCAAAGGTGTGCCCCGGCCCGAGGACCGGCGGCAGACCGTCGGGTGTGTGCGCGACCGCCATCAGGCCTTCGCCTCGAGCACCGGATTGGGATTGCGCACGCTCGCCAGGTAGGTGGTGCGCGGCCGGTTGCCGAGCTCGGCGAGCAGACCGTAGTGGCGCGTCTCGTGCTTCTGCTTCGCCACCTTGCTGTCGTGGTCGTTGATGTCGCCGAAGGTCAACGCCTCGGCCGGACAGACCTGCTGGCAGGCGGTGAGGATCTCGCCGTCGCGCACCTTGCGGTTCTCGCGCTGGGCGCGGATGCGGCTGTAGTTGATGCGCTGCACGCAGTACGTGCACTTCTCCATCACGCCACGGCTGCACACCGTGACGTCGGGGTTGTTGAGCATCTTCAGGCTGTCGGACTGCGGATCGTTGTAGAGGGTGAAATTGAAGCGGCGGACCTTGTAGGGGCAGTTGTTGGAGCAGTAGCGCGTGCCGACGCAGCGGTTGTACACCATGGCGTTCAGGCCTTCGCTGTCGTGCACCGTGGCGTTGACCGGGCAGACCGCCTCGCACGGCGCCTGCTCGCAGTGCTGGCAGTAGACCGGCTGGTGGTAGGTGGCCGGGTTGTCGAGATCGCCGGCGTAGTAGCGGTCGATGCGCATCCAGTGCATCTCGCGCCCCTTCGCCACCTGCTGTTTGCCGACCACCGGGATGTTGTTCTCCGACTGGCAGGCGACGACGCAGGCGTTGCAGCCGACGCACGTGCTGAGATCGACGGTCATGCCCCAGGCGTAGCCCTTGTACTCCCAGCCCGGCATCATCGAGGCGTTGTTGTCGACGCCGTGGGCGCCGTGGTGCTCGCCGAAGTGCGGGTCGCGCACCTCGTCGATGGTGGCGACGCGCACCAGATCGCGCCCCTCCATCGAATGGTGGTTCTGGGTGGCCGCGAGCGGGTAGTGCGCACCGGTGCGGTTGAGCGCCAGCCCGGCGGCGGCCCACGGACGATCGCTGGGGCGCACCAGGTAGGCGTTGAAGCCGGGGCCGGTGCCGACCTGTCCGGCGCGCGTGCGGCCGTAGCCGAGGTGGACGGTGACGACGTCGGCCGCCTGGCCGGGCTGCACCCACACCGGCGCCGGCACGCTGCGGCCGTCGAGCGAGAGTTCGACGACGTCCTCGTTGGCCAGGTGCAGCCGCTCGGCGGTGGCCGGCGCGACCAGCGCGACGTTGTCCCAGGTCAGGCGGGTCAGCGCCTTGGGCACTTCCTGCAGCCACGCATTGTTGGCGAAGCGGCCGTCGTAGATCGACGAATCGGGCCGGAAGGTGATCGTCAGCGGCGCATCGTGCGAGATCTCGGGCGGCAGCGGCAGCACGCTGGCCGGCCATTGGCCGGGCACGCTGACCCAACTGGGCTGCAGCGGCGGCAGCGCCGAATCGGCGACGACGCCATCGTGCACGGCCTTGCGCCACTGCGCCTCGAAGTCGCCGCCGGCCCACTGTTCGCGCCAGTGGGCGCGCACGATGTCGTAGCTCGTCTGCCCCGGGGTGCCGAGCAGCGCCGCCAGCAGCTCGTGCGGTGTCTTGCCCTCGTACAGCGGCGCGATCAGCGGCTGGATGATGGTGGCGGTGCCGTCGTAGGCGCGCACATCGCCCCACGACTCGAGGTAGTGCGCCGCCGGCACGTGCCAGTGGCAGAGCGCTGCGGTCTCGTCCTCGTAGAGGCCGTAGTGGACGCGCGTGCCGACCTTGGCCAGGCGGGCGCCGAAGTCGAGGTCGGCCGGGGCGCTGTAGACCGGGTTGCTGTCGACGATCACCAGCAGCGCGACCTGGCCGGCGTCGATCGCCTCGACCAGCGCGCGCAGCGACGCCGCCTGATCGACCGGCTCGGCCTCGACCGACTCGGTGAGCATGACGGTCTGGCCGACGTTGCCGAGCGCCTGGTTCATCGCGTGCGCCAGCAGGTGCACGCCGGCGGGCTGCCAGTCGGCGGCCACCACCGCGCTGCGGCCGCGGTGTTCCTGCAGATCGGCCACGACGGCATCGATGAAGGCCTGGTGCGCCGCCATGCCCTGCGCGGCGCGCACCGGCACGCCGAGGCCGCGCGCCACCGCCAGCGCGAACTCGGTGATCTGGTCGGGCGACAGCGGCAGGCGATGGTCGGCCAGCGCGCCGGTGTTCGACGGCGTCGACTCGACGACGTAGAGCCGGTTCATCGCGGGGCTGGCATCCGGCCGGCGGCGCGAAGTGAAGTCGCGCACGTAGCGCACCTGGCCGGCGCCGCCGCCGAGGAAATCGGCGTCGAGCGACAGGATGCGATCGGCGCGATCGAAGCGGTACTGCGTGTCGAGCGCGCGTCCGAAGGCGAGGCGCGAGGCGGCGCGCCCGGAGTCGTGTGACAGCGGCTCGAACTGGTGCCAGCGCGCCTGCGGGTACTGCGCCAGCAGGGCGCGCAGCTGCGCCGCCAGCGTCGGCGAGCTCACCGCGCCGGTGAGGATGCGCAGGCCGGCGCCGCCACTGGTCTTCTGCGCCGCCAGCAGGGTCGCGAGCGCGGCGGTGAAGTTGGTCCAGGTCTGGATGTCGCCGACGTGCTTGACCACCTGCGCGCGGTCGGGATCGTAGAGCGTCAGCACCGACGCCTGCGCCAGCACGTCGGTGGCGCCGAGGCTGGCCGGATGGTCGGGGTTGCCCTCGATCTTGGTCGGCCGTCCCATGTGGCTCTCGACCAGCACCCCCATGCCGATGCCGCCGAGCGGCATGGCGGAGGCGAAGTAGAGCGGCTCGCCGGGGACGATCTCCTCGACCGCTTTGACGTAGGGGAAGACCTTCTCCTCGGGCTGGCGGGTGCAGGCGCTGACGCCGGCCAGCGCCAGCGACGCCCCCATCAGCTTGAGGAAGCTGCGGCGCCCGACCGGGTCGAGCATCTGCGGCGCCTGCTCGGGAAACTCGGCGTGCAGGTACTGCTGGAACTCCTCGCTGTCGGCGAGCTCCTCGAGGCTGCGCCAGTACTGCGGGCCGCTCTGGTCGGCCAGGCGGGCGCGCAGCGCCGGCAGGTCGAGGACCGAGCGCGGTTTGGTCGTGCGCTCGTCGGAGTGATCGTGATGCGAATGGCTCATCGAGTCTGGCCCTGTGCCTCGCGCGCTCAACGGTGACAGGCGGTGCAGTCGTCGCGGCTGTGGATGTCGTGCGCTGCGACCAGCTCGCGGCCGAGCTGCAGCTGATCGGAGGGAGCCTCCCATGCCATATTGAAGACCTCCGAGCGCGGGCGGACGTACTGGGCCGGGTTGCGGTGGCAGTCGAGACACCACTCCATATGGAGCGACGGCTGCTGCCAGGTGAGGTTCATCTTGTCGATGCGGCCGTGGCAGCTGGCGCAGCCGATGCCCTTGGCGACGTGGATCGAGTGGTTGAAGTAGACGAAGTCGGGCAGATCGTAGACCTTGATCCACTCGAGCGACTCGTTGGTGCGGAAGCTGGCGCGCACCGGCTCGAGCGTCGGGCTCTGCGCCCAGATCTGCGCGTGACAGTTCATGCAGGTCTGCGTCGGCGGGAAGCCGGCATTCGCCGAAATTTCGACCGAGGTGTGACAGTAGCGGCAGTCGATGCCCAGCTCGCCGACGTGATGCTTGTGGCTGAACGGCACCGGCTGCTCGCGCGCCACCCCCGCGTTGCTGCCGTAGCTCGAGCGGTTGATCGTCGCCAACAGATAGAGCAGGCCGCCGACCGCGAAGAGGGCGCCGAAAATGCTCAACTTGGCGAAGGTGTTGGTGCTCGGATGGAAGATCTGGGACATGCGGCGAAGCCGATACTATGAAGCGCACCGATCCGGATCAACATAAGGACGGACGAAATCAGCTTCCGGATGAATGCAGATTCGCTTATTCATCGCATTCGTCATCCACGCAGCTCGACGAGCACGGGGGTGTGATCGGAGGGCCGTTCGAGGCGGCGGGGGTCCTTGTCGATGCGGCAGGAGATGCATTCCGCCTGCAGCGCCGGGCTGAGGGCGACGTGGTCGATGCGCAGGCCGAGATTGCGCCGGAAGGCGCCGGCCCGGTAGTCCCACCAGCTGAACTCGCCGGCCGGCTGCTCGAACATGCGGAAGCTGTCGCGCAGGCCGACCGCGAGCAGCTGGCGGAAGGCCTCGCGCTCCGGCTCGCTGCACAGCACCTGGCCCGCCCAGCGCGCCGGGTCATGCACGTCGCCATCCTCCGGCGCGACGTTGAAGTCGCCGAGCAGCACCAGGCGCGGGTGGCGCACCAGTTCCTCGGCGAGGTAGGCGCGCAGTCGGGCGAGCCAGTCGAGCTTGTAGGCGTACTTCGGCGAGCTGATCGCCTCCCCGTTTGGGACGTAGACGTTGACGACGCGCAGATCGCCGACCGTCGCGGCCAGCACGCGGCGCTGCGGATCCTCGACCGCCGGCAGGTCGGTGTGCGCGTCGCCGAGCGGTTGCCGCGCCACCGTGGCCACGCCGTTGTAGGTCTTCTGGCCGCTGTAGACCGCGTGGTAGCCGAGCGCGGTGAAGGCGTCGACGGGGAACTCGGCGTCGACCAGCTTGGTCTCCTGCATCGCCAACACGTCGGGCTGCACGGCGCGCAGCCAGTCGAGCACGTGCGGCAGGCGCACGCGCAGCGAGTTGACGTTCCAGGTGGCGATTTTCATCGAGAGCGTAGGTCGGATGGACGGCGTGAATCCGCCTGGCTCTATCGATTCCATTTCGGATTTCAAGCCACCCGTGGACGGTTGACACTTCCGAGTCGAGGACCGAGAGTCGCGCCGGCACCATAACGCGCTCATTGCTGCTGTCTACTGTTGCAGACCAGGAGATTTCGAATGGCCGACCTCGACGCCTTCCGCCGCGAGACCCGCGCCTGGCTCGACGCCAACGCGCCGGGCTCGATCCGCACGCCGCTGTCCGACGAGGAGGACGCCTGTTGGGGCGGCCGACGCGCGACCTACGCGAACCCCGAGGTGAAGCAGTGGCTCGACGTCATGGCGGCGCGCGGCTGGACCGCCCCGACCTGGCCGAAGGAGTACGGCGGCGGCGACCTGTCGCGCGAGGAAGCGCGCGTGCTGGCGCAGGAGATGGCCGCGCTGCGCCTGCGCCCGCCCCTGGTCGGCTTCGGCCTGACGATGATCGGTCCGACGCTCCTACAGCTCGGTACCCCGGAGCTGCGCCGCGCTCACCTCCCCGGCATCATCCGCGGCGAGATCCGCTGGTGCCAGGGCTACTCGGAGCCGGGCTCGGGCTCGGACCTCGCCAGCCTGCAGACGCGCGCCGTGGTCGACGGCGACGACTTCGTCATCACCGGCCAGAAGATCTGGACCTCGTATGCCGACGAGGCCGACTGGATGTTCCTGCTGGTGCGCACCGACCCCGACGCACCCAAGCACGAGGGCATCACCTTCGTGCTGATGGACATGGCCAGCCCCGGCGTCAGCGTCAAACCGATCAAGCTGATCAGCGGCTCGTCGCCGTTCTGCGAGACCTTCCTCGACGGCGTGCGCACCCCGCGCACCCAGGTGATCGGCGAGCTGAACAAGGGTTGGACGGTGGCCAAGGCCCTGCTCGGCCACGAGCGCACCATGATCGCCGACATCGGCAAGGGCTTCGGCGGCGAGAGCAAGGCGCGCGGCGTCGCCCAGCTGGCGCGCGACTACCTCGGCCTGGCCGACGGCCAGCTCTCAGACAGCGCGGTACGCGAGCGACTGGCACACGTGGAGATCGACCAGCGCTGCCTCGACTGGACCCTGGCGCGCTCGCGCGACAGCGTCAAAGCCGGCCACGCGCCGGGCCCGGAGACCTCGATCTTCAAGTACTACGGCACCGAGCTCAACAAGCGCCGCCGCGACCTGATGGTCTCCATCCTCGGCCCCCAGGCGCTCGGCTGGGAGGGCGACGGCTTCAGCGACGAGGAGCTCGACATCACCCGCCAGTGGCTGCGCTCGCGCGGCAACTCGATCGAAGGCGGCACGTCGGAGATCCAGCTCAACATCATCGCCAAGCGCGTCCTCGGCCTCCCGGACTGAGAACCAGGATTTTTCACCGCGGAGACGCGGAGGACGCAGAGCCTTCCGATTCGATCAGATTCGCTCTGCGTCCTCCGCGTCTCCGCGGTGAAAATCCTTAGAAGGGCAGACCCATGCAGTTCAGCTACACCGACGAGCAACAACTTCTGCGCGATTCCGCCGCCGCGTTCGTGCGCGATCGTTCCTCCATGCAGCGCATCCGCAAGTTGCGCGACAGCAACGATGCGGAGGGGTTCTCGCGCGAGTTGTGGCGCGACATCGCCGGGCTCGGCTGGCTCGGCATCACGTTCGCGGAGGACGACGGCGGACTCGGGCTCGGCTTCAAGGATCTCGGGCTGGTGCTCGAGGAGTTCGGCAAGGGGCTGATGCCCGAGCCGATCCTGTCGACCGTCGTGCTCGGCGGCGGCGCCGTGCAGCTCGGCGGCAGCGCGGCGCAGCGCGCGGC
>JBOHWA010000151.1:0-5401 GCA_050735855.1 Binatia bacterium | reverse complement strand
ACGCTCAGCTTCGCCTCGCTCGACCGCGCCGCCGACGCCTGGGCCGCGCACCTCGCCGGGCTCGGCCTCGGTCCCGGTGCCCACGTCGGCCTGCTCGCCGCCAACACCCCGGGCTGGCTGGCCGCCGCCTTCGGCGTCTGGCGCGCCGGCGCCACCCTGGTGCCCATCTCGACCTTCGTCACGGCGCGCGAACTCGCCGACACGCTGGCCGACGGCGATATCGACACGCTGATCGTGCAGCCGCGCCTGCACTCGCACGACTACCTCGCCCGGCTCGATGAGGTGCCGCCCGCCGCACGGCCGACCCACATCCTGCCCATCGACGCCCCCGTCTCCTCGCCATCGCCCGCCGCGCCGGGAGTGGCGATCGAGGCGGAGTCCATCGCGTGCATCCTCTACACCTCGGGCACCACCGGACGCGCCAAGGGCGTCATGCTGAGCCATCGCGCCATCCTGGCGACGATGCGTCCGACCAGCCGGCGCAGCGGCCTGACGGCGGAGGACACGCTGCTGTCGACATTGCCGCTGTTCTGGGTCGCCGGCCTGGTCATCCGCGCGCTGCCGACGCTCGCCGCCGGCTGCGCGTTGCTCCTGCTCGAGCGCTTCACCGTCGAGGCGGCGCTCGCCGCGTTGCGCCGCGCTCGGCCGACCGCGCTGCATCTGCGGCCGCCGCAGGTCGGGCAGCTGCTCGCCCATCCCGGCTTTGATCCGAGTCTGCTGGCGCCGGTGCGGCGCGGCGGCGGCCGGGTGGACTGGTTCGCCCCACACCTCGATCCCGCCGTCGCCCGCCTGACCACGGGCTACGGGATGACCGAAACCGCCGGCTATGTGACGGCGCTCGACTGGCGCGACCCGCCCGCGGTGCGCGCCGCCGGACTGGGCACGCCGCTGCCGGGGGTCGAGGTCCGCGTCGTCGACCCCGCCGGCGTGGCCTGCCTCCCCGGCCAGAGCGGCGAGATCCGGGTGCGCGGTCCCGGATTGTTCAGCGGCTACTACAAACAACCACCCGGCACCGGGCTCGACGCGGAGGGATTCTTCAAGACCGGCGACCTCGGCCAGATCGATGCCGACGGGACCTTCCATTTCTCCGGGCGCAGCAAGGACCTGCTGCGCGTGAAGGGGATCAATGTGTCGCCGGTCGAGGTCGAGACCGTTCTCGCCACCCACCCGTCGATCGAGGCCGTCTATGTGGTCGGCCTCCCACACGACGGCCTCGATCAGGAGGTCGTGGCCCTGATCGTGCCGCGCGATCAGACGGCTGCGAATGAGGCGGCCCTCCGCCGCCTGGCCACCGAGACCCTGTCGCACTACAAACGCCCGACCCACTATCTCACCATCGGCCGCGACGACGTCGTGCTCGGCGGTACCGCCAAGCCGCAGCGCGCCGCATTGGCGGCGCTGGCGACCCGCCTGATGATGCGCACCTCGTCCAATTGACAAGCGCAGCCAGAATCATAGATCTTAGGTGTCCACATTCACCGCCGGGCAACGCGCCGGCACCCCGGAGGGTCCAATGAGCTACGAGGAGATCGTCATCAAGCGGAACTGCGACGCCGTGCAGATTCCCCAGGGCAATACCGTCACCATCCCCGCCGGGGCCACCGCGGTGATCACCCAGTCGCTCGGCGGCAGCTACACGTTGCAGGTCCCCAGCCTGGGCGGTCTGTTTCGCGTCGCCGGCCGCGACGCCGACGCGCTCGGCATCGAGCCGACCGGCGCGTCGGCGGCCGCCGCCCCGGCCGACGGCCCGGTCAGCGAGGCGCTGATCTACCAGCAGCTGCGCGACGTCTATGACCCGGAGATTCCAGTCAACATCGTCGACCTGGGCCTGGTCTACGACATGCGCGTCGACCCGCTGCCGAGCGGCCTCAGCCGCGTCGAGGTCAAAATGACCCTGACGGCACAAGGCTGCGGCATGGGTGGCGCGATCTCGATGGACGCCAAGAGCCGCATCGAGAGCCTGCCGGGCGTGGCCGAAGCAGACGTGCAGGTGGTCTGGGAGCCCCCCTGGAACCCGCACATGATCTCCCCCGAGGGCCGCGCCAAACTGGGCATGGAATAGGGGAAAACGCCCGGAATCGGGGACGGGATTTTCGTCTGGAGCGTATTTTTTTCTTTGTGGACCCCACGGGTCCATGATAAGTCTGTCGAGACTGAACGAGAATTCTCGACAGCACATCTAATTCAACGCGGAGCGCGACTTATAGCGCGCATCGGCCGAGAGCCGAAAAGGCAGGGTAGAAAGATGGTTCCGAAGATGTCGCCGGTGGCTATTCCGGAGGAGTTGATCGCCTCCGAGCCGGCCCTCCCGGTTCAGTTCCACGACATTTGGCACCGGACGCGGTACACCACGCCGGAACGCTCGTTGGTGCTATCGGTGGTGTGGCAGGCGGTGATCGACCTGCAGAAGTACCGCTTCGCGACGCGTCGCCGCCAGCAGCGCCTGTACATGGAGGCGTATCGCTGGGTGGCGTCCGACGATCGGCAGTGGGCCTACTCGTTCTGCAACATCGCCGAGATGCTCAACGTCGATGCCGATCGCATGCGCGCCCAGTTGCTCAGCTTCGGGGCCGAAGGCGCGACCGTGGCGCCGATCGACGTGCCCGCCGAAGTCGAAGAAGCGGCCTGAACTCGCCTTCGCCCTCCGACCGGGAGGGCGAGGCTCCCGCCGTACCTCCGGTGCCGCAACACGCCCGGACGGCTCCGCCGGAGCGTCGCCCTCCGGCGGAGTTCAGCGGTTCAGGAAGACCGGGCAGTCGACGTTGCGCAGCACGTATTCCGTCGTGCTGCCGAGCACCATCTCGATGATGCGCCCGTGGCCGTACGCGCCGATGAACAGCAAGTCGTAGTTGCGTTCGCGGATGAAGTTGGCGATGCGCTCCGGTGCGTTGCCGGTTTGCTGGAGCTCGAGCTGTACGGTCAGGCCGTAGGGCTGCAGATAGGCGTGCGCCTCGGCCAGCACGCGGTGCCCCTGCTCCTCGTCGCGGTTGACGGTCAGCACCGTCAGCGGCAGGCCGAGCGTCGAGCAGAACTCGGCCGCCTGTTGCATGACCGACGCGGCGCGCGCGCTGCCGTCGTACGCCAGCAGCGGGTTGGTGCATTCGCGAAACGCCATCGGGGCGACGAACACCGGTTTCGGGCAGCGGCGCGTGACGCTCTCGGAACTGCTGCCGAGCAGGCCGGTCGAGAAGCGCTCGTTCAGGCCGCGGTGGCCGATCACCACCAGATCGGCGGTGCGCGCGCGCTCGACGATCTCGTTGGCGACGATGCCCATGCCGAGCGCCGTGTCGGCCTGCACGCCGCGCTTGGCCGCCAACTCCGCGAAGGCGTCGAGCAGCGTCTTGCCGCGCTCCTGCAGCACCGCGCGCATCTTGGAGGAGAAATCGAGGTAGGGCTCGAAGCCGAGCGAGCCCGAGATGTCGTGGAAGAACGAGCCCTCGATCGACACGATATCGACCACGTGGAGGCCGACGACGCGGCCCTGCAGTCGCTCCGCCAGCCACAGCGCATAGCTCACCGCGGTGCGCGCGTGCTCGGAGCCGTCGATGCCGACGAGGATGGTCTTGATCATCGAACTAACCTGCTGCCGCGTGTAGCACGCGCCGGAGAGGGGCGGAAGCCGAAGGCGGCGCGCGGCTTTACAACCCCGCCGCCACCTCTTAGTGTGCGCAGCAATGGCGGCGAAGGCGACGGTGCGAGAGTCGGCCGCGCAGCTCGCGTTGGTCGACGAGCTGAAAGCGGTGGCGGAGAAGGTGGGGTTGCGGGTGCGCGAAGAGCGCTTGCTGCGCGAGGTCGGCTATCGCGTGCGCAGCGGCCGCTGTCGACTGGGCGTGGACGAGATCCTCTTTCTCGAGCGCGGCCTACCGGTCAGTGCGCAGATCGACGTCCTGGTCGACGAGCTCGCCGGCTGGCCGCTGGAAGACGTGTATCTCTCGCCGGCGGCGCGCGCGCTGGTCGAGCGGGTCGCGGCAAAGGAGCTCCTGCGCGATGGCGGAAGCGAAGCGCACAGCGGATGACCGCTTCGCCCGCTTCAAGGATCACCTGCGGGCGCAACGACTGAAGTCGACGGCGCAGCGCGACACCATCGCGAAGGTGTTTCTCGGCAGCCAACGTCATATCAGCGTCGAAGAGCTCTACAACGAGGTCAAGCGCCTCAACCCGCGCATCGGCTACGCCACCGTCTATCGGACGATGAAGCTGCTGACCGAGTGCGGCGTCGCGGCCGAGCGCCATTTCCGCGACGGCGAAGCGCGCTATGAGAGCGCCGAGAAGAAGCACCACGACCACCTGATCTGCGAAGCGTGCGGCAAGATCGTGGAATTCGAGGAGCCGCGCATCGAGACGCTGCAGGAAGACACCGCCAAGCGCCTCGGCTTCCAGTTCACCGGGCACAAGATGGAGCTCTACGGCATCTGCCGCGACTGCCGGCGCGCCCGCCACGCCAGCTGAAGCCGCGTTGCTTGCCCGGGTATCCCGGAGTCCCCGTTTCTGTGTCCTGGTCGCCCGGTGGTTCCTGGTGGCGCGGGCGTCCCGGCCCGCGACGCGCCGCAGCCGCGGTCTGAAGTGCGACGCCGTGGCGCGAGGGGCGGGTCGCCGTGTGCCAGCGCCCCCGGCGCTGCCTTGACACGCCGAAAGAATCACCGATAAATGATAATGATTTTCAAAACCACCAATGAAATGCCCGTCGCGTCCCGCTCTGGGCCTGCTGCTGATCGGCTCCCTCCTGCTCGCGGCGCGAGCCGGCGCGGTCCCCGTGGCAGCGGGGTCGACTGAAGAGGCGGACATCCGCCGGGCGCTGACCCTGCTCAACGTCGTCGGTGAGGAGTATCGCGAGGGGGTCGTCGACGGGCAGATCGTCCTGCCGGTGGAGTACGACGAGGCGCTCGCCTTCCTGACCGAGGCCGAGGCGCGTCTGCGCAGCGCCGCGCCGCCGATCGCCACGGCCAGCGAGGCCCGCTTCGCGGCCCTGCGCACGGCGATCACCGGGTTGACCCCGCTCAGCCAGGTGCGCGGCGGGCTGGACGAACTGCGCGCCCAGGTGTCGTCGGCCAGCGGCGTGACCGAACAGGTGTTCCCCGGCGCGGCACCGTCGGCGTCGCGCGGGCGCGAGCTGTTCGCCGAGAACTGCGTCGCCTGTCATGGCGAGCGCGCCGACGGTCGCGGCGCCGAAGCCGCCCGCCTGTCGCCGCCGCCAGCCAATTTCGGCGATGCCGCGTTCATGGGGCGCGAGACGCCTTTCGATTTCTTCCACATCGTCACGGTCGGGAAGGGCACCTCGGCGATGCCGGCGTGGGGCGACGTGCTGTCCCTGCAGGAACGCTGGGACCTGGTGAGCTATCTCTGGACCGTCCAGCCGGGCGCCGCCGGCCTGGCGGAAGGGCAGGGCGTGTACGTCTCGGCC
>JBOHWA010000150.1:0-2925 GCA_050735855.1 Binatia bacterium | reverse complement strand
GGCAGCGCCAGCGCCACGGCGACGGCGCTGAGCGGCAGCAGGGCGAGGAACACCCAGCGCCAGCCGGCATAGGTGGCGATGGCACCGGACAGCGCCGGGCCGATCAGCCCGGGCACCACCCAGGCGGTCGACAGCAGCGCCAGCATGCGCGGCCGGGCCGCGTCGTCGTAGCTGCGCGCGATGGCGGCATAGGCGAGCGTCGACAGCGCACCGGCGCCGAGGCCTTGCAGCGCCCGGCAGGCGATCAGCAGCGGCATCGTCGGCGCGATGCCGGCGCCGGCCAGACCGGCGCAGAAGAGCACGCCGCCGACGCCGAACGGCGCCGCCAGGCCGCGCCGGTCGGCGGCCCGCCCGGCGGCACTGATGGCGACGATCTCGGCCAGCATGAAGGCGCTGAACACCCACCCGTAGAGCGGCAGGCCGCCGATGTCGGCGACCGTCGCCGGCAGGATGGTGGCGACGGCGAGCGCCTCGAAGGCGGCCATCGAAACGGTCAGCACCAACCCGACGCTGAGCGCCCGATGCCCCGCGTCCCAGATCCCCGTGCCGCCTGCCGCCGCCGCCTGCATCGTGCCCTGAACAGCCTTCAAGCGGGAAGAAACGTCCACCGCGGAGACGCGGAGGAGCGGAGACCTACTTCTCGCAATGCGTCAGACAAGCTTCTCAACGCTATTCCCAATCGAATTCGACTGCGTTGAGGCCGGGCGGCTGAGTGTGGACTGGAACTCTCCGCGACTCCGCGTCTCCGCGGTGAAGTCCGAATCTCCTGCCGTGTTCAGCAGGGTTGCCTAGCGCCCCTTGTTGCCGCGCTGGGACAGCAGGTCGGCGAAGGTGCCGAGCGAGCGCTTCTCGTTCACCTGGCTGACCAGCGTCTGCTCGTCGCGGTGGTCCTGTTGCTGCGCCGCGTCGCGCTCGCCGCGCGCCCGTTCGACCATCGACAGGCTCATGCGGCGCTGGGCCGCGTCGATGGCGAGCACCGTCACCTCGACCTCCTGGCCGAGCTCGAGGACCTGGCGCGGGTGGGCGACGCGGCGGTCGAGCGCCAGCTTGGAGACGTGCACCAGGCCGTCCAGCCCGGGCGCCAGCTCGATGAAGGCGCCGAACGCCTCCAGCTTGCGCACCGTGCCGCGCACCGTCGCGCCGACGGCGAAGCGTTCGCCCACGCTGCTCCACGGATCGGGAGCCAGGGCGCGCAGTGACAAGCCGATCTGCAGGCGCCCGTTCGGTCCGCTGCCGGGCTCGATCTTGGTCACCTGCGCCTCGATCGTCTGGCCGACGGCGAGCACGTCGCCCGGGTGTTTGACGCGGCTGTGCCCGAGCTCGCTGATGTGGATCATGCCTTCGACGCCGCCGAGGTCGACGAAGGCGCCGAACTCGCGCAGCGAGGTGACCTGCCCGGTCACCGTGGCGCCGACCGCCAGGCGCGCGACCGTCTCGGTCGCCTGGGCGGAGGCCTCTTCGTCCAACAGTTGGCGGCGCGAGAGCACGACGTTGCGCCCGCCGCCCTCGACGCGGGTGACGTGGAAGCGCAGCCGCTGGCCGATGTACTGCGCGCTGTCGCCGCGCCGCCGATCGATCTGCGAGGCCGGGCAGAAAGCGCGCACCGAGCCGATCTGCACGTCGAAGCCGCCCTTGTTCTCGCCCGATACGACGCCCTCGACCGGCAGCCTGTGTGCCATCGCCTGCTCGAGCTCGGCGGCCGCCTGGCTGCCGCGCCCGACGCTGCGCCGCAGCACGATCGAGCCCGAGCGCGCCCCGTCGTCGGTCACCGTGGCCTCGATCACGTCGCCGATCGCCAGCGTCACCTCGCCGCTCTCCGGGTCGCGAAACTCGGCCAGGTCGATCATCGCCTCGCCCTTGGCGCCGATGGCGACGAACGCCGCGCTCTGACCGAGCACGACGACGCGCCCGCGCACGACGTCGCCGACCGCGATCTTGGGCGCCGGGCCGCCGGCCTCGCTCTCGGCGAACAGCGCGGCGAAGTCGTCGTCGCGGGGGGATTGTTCATTGGCCATGCAAACCTCGATTCAGCGAATGCCCTCAGACTCCGCGATTTCGGCGATGAAATCCACCCCGCCGGCGTCCCGGCGGGGTGCCGGCGCGGCTCCACGGCGATTGTCGGCCTGGCACGGGTGTGAAACGCTGCCGCGGTGTCCGAGCCCGCCCGCCCCGAGGACGATGCGGCCGACGCCGCCCGCGCGGTGACGCTGCGGCGGCTCGACGGCAGCGTGGCCAGCGACGCGGTCGACGCCGTGGCGCGCGAAGAGCCGCTCGAGATCCAGGTGCGCGGCGTCTCGCTGGCGGTGGTGATGCGCACGCCGGGGCACGACCTCGAGCTGACGCGCGGCTTCCTGGTCACCGAGCGCATCGTGCGGCGGCCGGCCGACATCGTCTCCATCCGCCATTGCCGCGTCGTGACCGACCCGGCGGCGGAGGACAACGTGGTGACCGTCGGCCTGGCGGCGGACGTCGCCGTCGATCTCGAGGCGCTGCGCCGCAACCTGTTCGCCAACTCGAGCTGCGGGGTGTGCGGCAAGGCGACGATCGAGCAGGCGCTGGCGGTGGCGGCGCCGCTCGACGATCCGGCGCGCTTTCGGCCCGCGCTGTTCTACCAACTGGCCGAGCGCCTGCCCGCCGCGCAGGCGGTGTTCGCGCGCACCGGCGGGTTGCACGCCGCGGCGCTGTGCGCCCCCGACGGCACGCTGTTGGCCGTGCGCGAGGACGTCGGCCGGCACAACGCGGTGGACAAGGTGATCGGCTGGGCGCTGGAGCACGACCGCCTGCCGCTCGCCGGCCACGTCCTGATGGTCTCCGGCCGCGTCTCGTTCGAGATCGTGCAGAAGGCGCTCGCCGCGCGCCTGCCGGTGGTCGCGGCCGTCTCGGCCCCGACCTCGCTCGCCGTCGAGCTCGCCGAACGCGCCGGCC
>JBOHWA010000149.1:0-4101 GCA_050735855.1 Binatia bacterium | reverse complement strand
CGCCGGCGTTGAGGATCGGGTTGTAGGTGCAGCTGAGCAGCACCGGGGTCGAGGCGCTGCAGTCCCACCCGGCCGGCGCGTTGACCGGCAGCTTGAGGGTGAGGCCGGTCGGCATCGGATCGGTGAGAAGGATCGGGCCGCTGGTCGGGCCGTCGCCGACGTTGCTCACCGACAGGGCGAACTGGGTCGAGCCGCCGGCGGTACAGGCGCCGCGGAACTGCTTGCCGAGCTGCAGATCCGGCACGATGAGCGGTTCCAACGTCGGCTCGACGAAGGTCTCGGTCGGCGTCGCCGTGCGGGTCGGCGTGCTGGTGGGCGTCGAGGTCGGCGTCGACGTGACGGTCGGCGTATTGGTCGGCGTCTGGGTGACCGTGCCGGTGTGGGTCGGGGTGTTGGTCGGCGTCTGGGTGACCGTCGGCGTGTCGGTCGGCGTGTCGGTAACCGTCGGGGTGTTGGTCGGCGTGTGGGTCGGGGTGTTGGTCACGGTCGGCGTGCTGGTCGGCGTCTGGGTGACCGTCGGCGTGCTCGTCGGCGTGTTGGTGACCGTCGGGGTGTTGGTCGGGGTGTTGGTGACGGTCGGCGTGTTGGTCGGCGTGTTGGTGACCGTCGGGGTGTTGGTCGGAGTATTGGTGACGGTCGGGGTGTTGGTCGGGGTATTGGTGACGGTCGGGGTGTTGGTCGGCGTGTTGGTGACCGTCGCCGTCGGCGTATCGGGCGGAGTCCCCGTCGGGGTCTGGGTGACGGTTCCCGTGTGGGTTGGCGTCTGGGTCACGGTCGGGGTGTTGGTCGGAGTATTGGTCACGGTCGGGGTGTTGGTCGGCGTGTTGGTGACCGTCGGCGTATTGGTCGGCGTGTTGGTGACTGTCGGCGTATTGGTCGGGGTGTTGGTGACCGTCGGCGTGTTGGTCGGGGTGTTGGTGACGGTCGGGGTGTTGGTCGGGGTGTTGGTCACCGTCGGCGTGCGCGTCGGGGTGCTGGTGTTGGTCGGGGTGTGGGTCGGGGTGTTGGTGACCGTCGGCGTGCGCGTTGGGGTGCCGGAGTGAGTCGGGGTGTTGGTCGGCGTATTGGTGACGGTCGGGGTGTGGGTCGGGGTGTTGGTCACCGTCGCCGTGCGTGTCGCGGTGCTGGTGGCCGTCGCCGTGCGTGTCGCGGTGGCGGTGGCAGTGGAGGTCCGGGTCGCGGTGCGGGTTGGAGTCGGGAGCGATGCGCAGTACTGGCTGGCGATCGCGTTCAGGATCGCCGTCATGTCCGCGGCCGTTGGCGCGATGAAGAAGTGGTCGCCGTCGGCGTTCTCGGCGGCGGCGTTGGCCCCGTCGTTGAGCGAACCAGTCTGGTGCGCGGGAGCGGTGTGGCTATTGTGTGCGGGCACCGCAGCACTGCCCGTGGCGAGGGAGGCCATGAGCCCCTGACCGGGGAAGCCGGCGGGATCGGACCCGAAATGGATGGTGAAGATCTCGCGGCCGGCCAACTTGATGGTGTCGGCCGCGTCGAGGGCGGCCTCGGTGCCGACATCGATATCGGTGGGCTCCGACGGTTCGCCGTCGGAGATCAGGATGATGACGCGGTTGGTGGTCGTGCCGTTGCTGGTCAGTTGGCCGTTGGCGATGCTCAACGCGTCGGAGATGTTGGTGCCAACCGAGCTGTTGCCAGCCGTGACGTCTTCGATCGCGTCGTACAGATCGTTGTCGTTGGCGGCGTCGTCGTCGCCATAGGGAGCGGGGACTTCAGTGCGCGAGAGGACGTGCTGGATGAACGCCTCGGGACTGCCGTTGGTTGCGTCGCCGAAGGCGCCGATACCGACAAACGGGGGAGTCAGCGCATCGTCGAAGACGGTCAGCACGGCCTTGGCCGCAGCGCGCTCGTTGGTGAGGTCCAAGGGCTCCATGCTGCCGGTGCGGTCGAGCATCAGCACGATATCGGCGTCGCAGACCTGTCCGGCGAGCTGTGCGTGCGCCGGGGCTACCGCTATGGCGCTGGCGCAGATGGCGAGCGCCAGCATCGTACCGAGCGCACCCCCGCGCCCGCCTCTGACGCCAATCTGTTGGGCGCGCTGCCCTGTGCCCCGCTGTGATTCGATCATTAGCAGCCTCCTCCGCGATCTGACTGGCATCCGGACTTGCTCCACCGCCGCCAACCACCGCAACCGCTTGAGCAGGCGCCGTTCGAGATGCTCTTGCAAAAAAACTAGGACAAGGCTGTGCAGAATTACAAGTCACTTCTAATAGGTTACGCCAGGTTTTGCTGCCTTTGTGCGATCGAAGCCATTAGCCAGACCGATGACTGACTTGAGGCCTGGCACGCAAGTGTTTGATTTACTTGGCGGATAAGCCAGCGACGATCATTTCGGCCGCGGCTTCGCCGCTGCGGATGCAATCGGGGATGCCGACTCCAGCGTAGGCATTTCCGGCCAGGGCCAGGCCGGGATGGGCGGCGCCGCGGCGGGTGATGCGGGCGACGCGCTCGAGATGGCCGACGTGGTACTGCGGCATGGCCGCCGGCCAGCGCGTCAGCACGCTGCGCTGCGGCGGCCGGCGGATGCCGAGCAGCGCCTCCAACTCGCCGTGCACGGCGGTGAGCAGGGCGCCGTCGTCGAGCGCGAGAACCTCCGGCTGTAGAGCACCGCCGAGGAAGGCGCGCACCAGGACGTACTCGGCGGGCGCCCGGCCGGGGTATTTGAGGCTGCTGAAGGTGCCGGCGAGCAGCAGGCGACCCTCGATGCGCGGGACGACGAAGCCGAAGCCGTCGAGCGGGTGGGGGATGTCCTCGCGGCGGAAGATCAGCGAGGCGATCGCCGACGAGGCATACTCGATTGCGCTGAGCTCGGCGCCCAGCTCGGCGTCGAGCGGATGCAGCAAAGTGGCGGCAGCGTGTGCCGGTGTGGCGACGATCACGGCATCGCACTCGAATTCGTCCACCCGCCAGGTTCCCCTCGCGCTGCGCGCCAGGCTGGCGACCGGCCGGCGCAGCTGCACGACCCCCTCGGGCAGGCGTTGCGCCAGGGCATCGACCAGGACCTGCAGGCCGGCGTCGAAGCTCAGAAAGAGGCTCCAGCGCGCGCCGCTGTCCGCCGTGCGCCGGCGCGCGGCGCGCTGTTGGCGCCACATCGCGGCGATGATACTGCCCTGCGCCTGCTCCATCTCGAGAAAGCGCGGCATGGTGGCGCGCAGGCTGAGGCGCTCGGGGTCAGCCGTGTAGATGCCGCCGATCAGCGGCTGGGCGACGCGCTCGAGCGCTTCGCGGCCGAGCCGCCGGCGGACGAAGGAGCCGAGGCTCTCGTCGTCACCACTGCCGCGCGGCAGCACCAGGTCGAGCGCCATGCGCAGCTTGCCCGGCCAGGAGAACAGCGGCGTGGCGACGAGCGGCCACAGCCGGGTGGGGGCGAGCAGCAGGAAGCCATCCGGCAGCACCTGTAGACGGCCCTCGCGCACGACATAGGTGCGGCGAAACTCCTCGCGCGTGCCGACCAGGCGGTCGGTGAGGCCGAGGCGTTCGCACAGCGCCAGCGCCGCTGGCTTCTCCGACAGGAACGAATCCGGCCCGGTTTCGATGACGAAGCCATCGCGGCATTCGGTGGCGATGACGCCTCCGAGCCGCTCGCCGGCCTCGAACAGACGCAGATCGATCGGGCGCCCGCCGGTGCGGCTGAGCTCGACCAGATGATGGGCCGCGGCCAGGCCGCTGATGCCGCCGCCGATCACGGCCACGCGCGCCGCCGGACGGCTCATGCGCGCACGCGCTCGGCGATGACCTGCGCCATCATGCGCACGAAGCTGGGGTGATCGTTGACCGTCTCGGCGCGCACGAAGCCGATGCCGCTGGCGTCGGCGATCTGCTTGGCCTCGATGTCGAGGTCGTAGAGCACCTCGACGTGGTCGCAGACAAAGCCGAGCGGCACGACCAGCAGATCGCGCCTGCCGCGCGCCGCCTCCTCGCGCACCACATCATTGATATCCGGATCGAGCCACGGATCGCGCGGGCTGCCGCTGCGGCTCTGATAGGCGAGCCGGTGGTCGGCGCACCCGAGCCGCGCGGCGACCAGCGCCGCCCCTTCGCGCAGCTGCGCCTCGTAGGGCGAGGCGGCGGCGAGCGCGACCGGAATGC
>JBOHWA010000148.1:0-16563 GCA_050735855.1 Binatia bacterium | reverse complement strand
GCGCAGAGCCTAGTGGCAGTTCTCTGTGCCCTCCGCGTCTCTGCGTCTCCGCGGTGAAGTCTTTGTTCTTGGTTTTCCTCTGTGTCCTCTGTGCTCTCTGTGGTGAATCCCCTCTTCAACGCGCCTTCCACACCGGCTTGCGCTTCTCGACAAACGATCGCGGCCCTTCCTTGTAGTCCTCCGACTGCTCGACCACTTCGAGGTAGCCCGCGGCGATCTCCTCCGCCTGCTCGATCGGCAGGCCGAGGCCGCGCAGGATGCCCATCTTGGTGCCCCACACGGCGAGCGGCGCGTTGCGGCAGACCATCTCGGCCAGTTCGCGGGCGCGGGCCATCAGCTGGTCGTGCGGCACCACCTCGGTGACCAGGCCGAGCTCGCAGGCGCGCTGCGCGCTCATCTTCTCCTGGTTGCCGAGCAACGCCATGCGCAGGCAGGCGGCGACCGGGATGCGGCGCGCCATGTTGACCATCTCGTGCGACGAGACCAGCCCGATCGAGACGTGCGGGTCGACGAAGTACGCCTTGTCGGAGGCGATCGGAATGTCGGACTCGCTCACCTGGTCGAGCGAGACGCCGGCGGCGACGCCGTTGACCGCCGCGATCACCGGCTTGTGCACGTTCATGCGCCGCGGCGTCGGCAGGGCGCGGATGCCCTCGTGCATACAGAGCTCGCGCCAGCGGTCGATCTTGGTGAAGCCGCCGCTGTCGAGCGACTGCACGTCGGCGCCGCTGGAGAAGCCGCGCCCGGCGCCGGTGATGATCGCCACCCAGATCTCGGGATCGTCCTTCACCCGCTGCCAGGCCTGGCGCAGGTCGTCCTTCATCTGCTGGTTGAACGCGTTCAGGCGCTCCGGGCGATTGAGCGTCAGCGTCGCGATGCGGTCGCTGACCTCGAACAAGACGGTCTCGTACGACATGCGGCCTCTCCTTGTGATCGCTAGCGGGGACGGTGCGGCACGGCTTGCTCGCGCCGGCCGACGATGTTACGCGAGCTAACACATGTTAGCCGCGGGGAACAAGGACGCGACGGGGCTCGACGACCCGGCGCAGGCGCTCTCCGCGGGCGCGCTCGCCGCGCGCGCTCGGGGCGAGCTGACGGCGCTGCTCGAGCGCCTGCGCGCCGTGCGCACCACCCGCTACGGCACCCCCGCGGGGCTCGAAGATCTGGCCCCGCTGACCGGCGAGGCGCTGCTGGCGGAGGCCGAGGCGCATCCGCCCTTCGGTCGCTTGCAGCGCGCCGCCGAGCCGCTGATCCGCGCCGGCCTGGCCACCGCCGGCGTGCCGCGTCCGACGCCGATCGCGTGGACGCGCGCCGATCTCGATCGCGAGGCGCTGTGGGGGGCGCGCGCGCTGCGCCGCACCGGTCTCGCCGCGCGCGGCCGCAGCTCCGACTGCCTCGACGGCGGGTTGGTGGCGCCGGGCACACTGGCGGTCAGCGACGCGCTCGACGCGCTCGATGCCCTGGCGCTGCCGGTCGGCACCGTCGCCGCCGCGCCGGCGTTGCAGCGCGCCGCCGAGGTGTGGGCGATCGTGCGCCCCGAGGTGCTGATCACCGATGCCGCGTCGCTCGCCTTCCTGCACGCCGCGCCCGACTACCCGCGCCCGCGCGCCTTCGCCGTCCTGCTCACGTCCGCCGACGCCGCCGAGCTGGCGGCGCCGGCGCGGCCGGACGTCTTCCGCATCTTCTCGCTGCCGCAGGTCGGCACCTTCATCGCCGGCGAGTGCGCCGAACACGACGGCTTCCACCTGGCCGAGGATGCGGTGCTCGCCGAAGTCGTCGACGGCGCCGCCGCCCCATTGCCCGATGGCACGGCCGGGCGCCTGCTGTTGAGCAGCCTGACGCGCAATCTCGCCGTGCTGCGCTTCGACACCGGCCTGACCGCGTCGCTCGACCGCCGCGCCTGCTCCTGCGGCGAAGCGCACGCGCGGCTGCGCTTCACGTAGCCGATTTACATGTGAGTGTGGGCGATCGACCGCAGCGATCGTCACAGCAGGGCGACGCGCACGCCGTATGCCTCGTAGACCGGAAGCGCACGGCGATCGCAGGTGACGAGCTCGGCATCGTTCGCGACCGCCGTGGCCGCGACGAGCGCGTCGTAGGCGGCGCCGCCCGCCACGGCGTGATCAGGCAGACCCAAAACGAAATCCCGGTAGGCGCGGGGAGACAATCGCAGGAAGGAATCGGGGAAACGGAGCGCCAGGAAATCGCGAACCAGCGGGCCCGGCGATCGGTGCGGTGGGGGCAGACGGGTCAGTACGGAGTACGTTTCAAGCCCACAGTGCTCGATCAACCGCAGGCCAGCGTCGAGGGCGTCCCGCGCCGCATCGTGGTCCTCGTGCCACGACGCGAACGCGGCGACGATTGCGCTCGTGTCGGCAGCCCTCACCGCCGGATTCGTTCCAGGGTCCCACGAACCTCATCGGCGGTGAGCCTGGGCAGCGTGATTGTCGGGACGGCGACCACGCCTTTTCCGCGCCTGGTCAGCTGCATGGCCGTCGCGGCGATGGCGATCTCCAGCCCGCCGTCGTTGGCCTGGATCTCAAGCGGCTGGCCCGGCTTCAGACCAAGTCTGTCGCGCAGCGACTTGGGCACGACGATTCGGCCGGCAACGTCGATGGTCGTTCTCATGGCATGAACGATGGCATTCAAATGCCATTTCGGCAAGGAGACAGCGCCTGGCCGCGTCAGCGGTGAAGGAGAATTGCGCCCACCGTTCAAGTCGAAGAACTGCTGACCGGCGAGGGTGAAATCGGCCGTCAGCACCTCGCCCCTCGGGCATGCTCGGGTTGTCGGAGGGGGGCCGGGCGCGGCTCAGTCGTTCTTGTCCTTGTAGCCGTCCGCGGTGTTCTTCTTGGGCGGCGCGCCGTAGTCGCTCTGCCAACACTCCGGCCCGTCGCTGTTGATCAGCTGCGCCACGACCGGCGGGGTGAGTGGCAGCGCCGGCATCACAATATTCACGCCCCGGGCGCGGAGGACGATGTCCGCCAGTGCGGCCGGTGTCGTGCGCAAGCGGAGCCGCGTGATCCCATGCGGCGTCGCCGCTCTATCGGAGTAGCGGAACCCTCTCGTTCCGCCCGGCCCCCTCGCCTTCCAGCACGGCTTGTTGTTTGGGCACGTCCCGGCCGCCGGGGCTTGCAGCTCCATGATGCGGGTCAGTGGCGCGCCGGCGTAGATGCACAGCGAATAGGTCGTCGTGGCAACTGGATTGCCAAAGTCGGCGACGGTGAGGGGCTGGGTGGTTTTCCACCGCCACGTGACGAGGTCCCGCTTGTCATTGATACGCAGCGGCCGGCTGAAGCCGACCGGGGTGCGGCAGCCACTGACCGGCGTCAACGGGCAGATGCCGATCGAGGTCGGTGTGGCCGTCGGCGTCACCGTCGGGGTTCCATCGTTCGCCATGGCGGTGCCATCAGCGGTGACAGTGGGGGTCGCCGACGCCGTGTGGGTCGCCGTCGCGGACGCGGTCGCCTCAGCGGTGTCCGTCGGCGTCGCCGTCGCGGTGTCCGTCGGCGTCGCCGTCGCGGTGTCGGTCGGCACCGGCGTATCCGTCGGCGTATCCGTCGGCGTCGCCGTCGCGGTGGCGGTGGGCTCGGGGGTATCCGTCGGTGTTGCCGTCGCGGTGTCGGTCGGCACCGCAGTGTCCGTGGGCGTCTGGGTGGGCGTCTGCGTTGGTGTCTGCGTTGGTGTTGGTGTTGGCGCGGAAGGGCGGACGGCGAGCGCGTCGACTTCGAGGATACCCGACACCCACGTGACCCGCACCGCGTCGTAGACGGTCAGATCGGGAATGTTGAAGCTGACGCCGCCGTTTCCGGCCCCGACTGCGCCGCCGGGGAAGGTGGTAGTCAGGCTTTCTCCCACCACCGGTGAACCGGCGAGCCGGAGCTCGACCGTGGCCGAGCCCGATCCGCCGGTGTTGGTATAGACGACGAGATCGTTCGTCGTTCCGGAGGGAACGGTGATGGTCGGGCCGAAGCTCGCCTCGAAGAAGTTGCCCGCCGTCTCGAGGGCGACGCTGCCGTCTCCGTCGGTACCGTCCGGCCCGCCGCTGCCCGGAGCCGTGAACGTCATGTCCGTCGGCGTGCCCAGCAGCATCGAAGGGATGTTGCCAGCCTCGGAGCCGCCAATCAGATTCGAGCTGACGATGCTGGTCACGAAGTTGAACGCCGGGCAGGACACGCTCACGCCCGTCGTCGCAGTGACCGTGCCGGCGAACCCTGCGGCGCTGGTCAGCACGCCGCCGGGATTCGCTCCACCGACCTGATTGACCGTGCCCGCCTGGGTGGAGACGATGAACGCAATCTGATCGAAGTTCGAGCTCGCCACGCTCAGCGCGTGGAGCCGAGGGGCCGTCGCGAACAGCCCAAGCAGCAGCAGGCCGAACACCCGCACGCCCCGGCCGGACACAGACGCCCGCACCCCAGAACCCAAGGTGCCCATGGTACTCCCCCTCTCCAACGAACGCGGAAGACTTCGAGCAAAGGGCCGGGTCCCCCCCGACCATAGCTGTCAGACAATGTAAGGGACCTAGGCCAGCGCTTGTCAGGATGTCAAGAAAATTTGCAGACCGCGCTACGTTGAGGCGGACAGAGAGGGCTCGGGCGGGACCTCGGCGCTACTGCCGCGGCGAGCTTTGCCCACAAAGGAAAGGCAAACCACGGATTGCGCGGATACGAGCCGATTACCCCAGACTTTCTGCCGGTTCCCTCCGTGAAATCCGTCAATCCGCGCAATCCGCGGTCGGCTTCGGTTTTTTCTCGGGCAAAGCTGCCGCGGCGGCGGATTCAGCTGCCGTCGAACGCGCGCTGCAGCTCCGCGACGTCGAGCTTGATCATCGTCATCATCGCCTGCATGGCGCGGCGGGCCCCGTCGCGGTCGGCGCTGCCGAGGAACTCGACCATCTGCTTGGGCACGATCTGCCAGGAGAGTCCGAATTTGTCCTTCAGCCAGCCGCACTGGCTCGGCGCACCGCCGGCGGCAATCAGGGCATTCCAATAGTAGTCGACTTCCGCCTGGTCCTCGCAGTTGATGGTGAAGGACACCGCCTCGGTGAACTGGAACTGCGGTCCGCCGTTCAACCCGAGGAACGGCTGTCCGGCGAGGGTGAAATCGACCGTCAGCACCGCGCCTTCGGGCGTGCTCGGGTTGTCACTGGGGGCGCGCGTTACCTTGTCGATGCGGCTGTCAGGAACAAGGGAGGTGTAGAGCTTCGCCGCCTGTTCGGCCTGACCATCGAACCACAGACACGGGGTGATCTTCGACATCGCTTCCTCCTCGTCAGCGCTCGGGTGCCACCAGCGCGAAGCTGATGCCCTGCGGGTCCAGCGCCTGGACGATCCAGCTGCCGCCCGGCACCTCGTGCGGGCCCATCAGTACCTGGCCGCCGTTGGCTGTGATCCGCGCGATCGCAGCGTCGGCGCCGTCGACGTTGACGTAGAACGCCCAGGCGGCCGCTGGCGCGTCGGCGGGCTTGTCCATCATGCCGCCGAACGGCACGCCGTCGGCGCCGAAGATGCGGTACGTGCCCATCTCGCCCATGTCGAGTTGCTCGATCGTCGTCCAGCCGAACAGCGCCGAGTAGAAGGCGAACGCGGCCTCCTGGCCATTGTCGGCGTAGAGCTCGTGCCAGCTGACATAGCCGGGGCTGTCCGGTTCGATCGGTGGCGGCTCGCGCTCGGGAGGGCGCGGCGTGAGCAGCATGAACGGCGCGCCGCCGGGATCGGCGACGACGGCGAAGCGGCCGACGTTGGGAATGTCGTCGGGAGCGTGGAGGATACTGCCGCCAGCTCCGGCGATGCGCGTCGCCATGGCATCGGTGTCGGCGACGCCGATGTAGCCGGTCCAGCCCGGCTTCAGCCACGCCTCGCGCGCCTGCGCCGGCAGCGCCATCAGGCCGCCGACGCCGCGCGGGCCGGCGGACAGGATCGTGTAGCGCATGCCGGACTGGCCGGCGTCCGCCATCTCCCAGCCCACCACGTCGCGATAGAACTTCTCAGCCGCCGGCTTATCGGTGGTCAGCAGCTCGTACCAGATGAAGCTGTCGTGCGACTGTGGCATGGCTCGCCTCCCTAGCCGTCCTTGCGGGTCTGTACAATCGACTTGAAGCCGCCGAAGATCATGCGCTTCCCGTCGAACGGCATCTCGCCCTCGGGGGGCTGCATGCGCGGGTCGGCCATCACCTTCTTGTTGCCCTCGTCGCGTACCTCGCGCGACGGCCAGACGATCCAGGAGAAGACGACGCTCTCGCCCTCCTGCGCCTGCACGGCGCGGCGGAAGTCGGTCACCTTGCCGTCGGGCACGTCGTCCTCCCAGGCCTCGACGATCTCGAGCGCGCCATGCTCCTGAAACAGGGGCGCGGCCTTGGCCGCCATCGCGCGGTAGGCTTCCTTCTTGCCCGCCGGCACCGGGATCACGAATCCGTCAACGTAGATCATGTGCATTCCTCCTTCTGCGCTGTAGTCGAGCGAGCCGGCCGCGGATCGACATGCGGCGGCGAAAAAGTCGGCGTCTCGCCTTTCCCCAGTGTGCACCACCGGCGCACGACCGGAAGGCGGCGCCAGAAAAAGTGTCGCACCGCGACGAATGCTCTAGGCGAGGGTGCCGCGCAGGACGGTGACCGCCTGTCCGAAGAGGTGCACGCGATCGGCGGCCGCCAGTTGCACGCGCACGACGCCGCCGCGGCGCGAGGCCTGATACCCGGTCATCGCCGTCTTGCCGAGCTTGGCCCCCCAGTGGACGGCGAGGGCGCAATGCGCCGAGCCGGTGACCGGATCCTCATCGATGCCATGCGCCGGGGCGAAGAAGCGCGAGACGAAGTCGTACTCGGGCGAATCGGCGCGGCTGGTGACGCAGATGCCGGTGTCGGCGACCGCGGCGAGACGGCGCAGATCGGGGTCGAGCGCGCGCACCGCCGCTTCGGAGGCGAGCTCGACGAGGCCGCAGGTGCGCGTGCGATGGCTGTGCACCGCCGGCGCCCCGAGCGCGTCGAGCACCGCCGCCGGCAGCGCCGCGCCGGTCGACGGCAACGCCGGGAAATCGAGCCCGATCCAGGCGCCGTCGCGCCAGGCGCGCAGCGCGCCGCTGGCGGTGTGGAAGACGGCCGGCGCGCCGTCGTCGAGTACGCCCTCGCTCCAGAGTGCATGCGCGCTGGCCAGGGTAGCGTGGCCGCACAGCGGCACCTCGACGGTTGGCGTGAACCAGCGCAGCGCGAAACCATCGGCGCGCTGCCACAGGAAGGCGGTCTCGGCGAGATTCATCTCGGCCGCGACGTGCTGCAGCCAGGCGTCGTCCTCGGGGGGATCGAGCAGACAGACGGCGGCGGGATTGCCGCGGAACGGCTCGGCGGTGAAGGCGTCGACCTGGATGATGCGCAGCGCGGTCATCCGCGTTGCGTAGCCGGTTGGCCGCACCAACCTCAAGGGCTGGTCGCCGGTCGCGTTTCGACGAAGATTTCGCCGGCAGTGAACTGGCGCGCCCCCCGTGCCATACTGCGAACACATGACGACGCCGTGGAGACGCACATGAAGGCATTCGTCACCGGCAGCACCGGACTGTTGGGCAACAACCTCGTGCGCGAGCTGGTCGGCAAGGGGCACACGGTCAGCGGGCTGGTACGGTCGGAGGAGAAGGGCCGGCGCCTGCTGGGCGACCTGCCGGTGCAGCTGGTGCGCGGCGACATGCGGGAGGTCGCCAGCTTCGGCGCCGCGCTCGACGGCTGCGATGTCGTCTTCCACACCGCGGCGTACTTCCGCGAGTACTACCAACCCGGCGATCACGCCGCGGCGCTCGACGAGATCAACGTGCGCGCCACGCTGCGCCTCATGGACGAGGCCGATCGACGCGGCGTGCGGCGCCTGGTCCACACCAGCTCCGGTGGGACCATCGGCGTCAAGCCCGACGGGTCGCCGGGCGACGAGGAGACGCCGCCGGCGCCGATCGCGACGAGCAACCTGTACTTCAAGAGCAAGGTCGATGGCGATGCGGCGATCCGCGCCTGGCGCCCGCAGCGCGGCCTGGCGGTGATCGAGATCCTGCCCGGATGGATCTGGGGTCCCGGCGACGCGGCGCCGACCGCCGCCGGCCAGCTGGCGCTCGACTTCCTGCAGCGCAAGATCCCCGCCCAGCTCGACGGCGGGACCTGCCTGGTCGACGCGCGCGACGTCGCCGCCGGCATGGTCGCTGCCGCCGAGCGCGGCCGCGCCGGCGAGCGCTACATCCTGGGCGGCACCTTCCACACGCTGGCCGAAGTGCTCGCCGGTCTCGAACGCGCCTCCGGCGTGCCCGCCCCGCGCCGGCGCATCCCCCACGCCGCCGCGATGGTGTTCGCCTGGCTGTCGGAAACGGTCGGCCGCCTCACCGGCCAGCCGGTGCTGATCACGCGCGAGGGCCTGCGCACCATGCACGCCAAGCTGCGCATGACCTCGGCGAAGGCCGAGCGCGAGCTCGGCGCGCGCTTCCGCCCGCTCGACGACACCCTGCGCGACGTGGTCGCCTGGTACCGCGCCGCGCCCGACCGCGCGGCGTAGAGTCGCCTCCGCTGCCTACAGCACGGCGGCCGCCAGCACGACGACCATCACCACCGCCAGCGCGGCTTTGAGGACGAAGCCGAGCAGACGGCCCTTGAGCGCGGCGACGCCGATGGCGACCGATTCGTCGAGCGAGCCGCCCTCGGAGCGCACGGCGAGAAACGCGCCGGCGAAGGCACCGGCGAGGGCGCCGAGCAGCGAGCCGATGCCGAACAGAATCGGCGTGCCGACGATGCCGCCGACCAGCGCGCCGCCCAGGGCCCCGATGGTCACGCGCCGCGACGGCCGCGCCCCCGCCGCACCGGCGCCGGCGGCGGCGAGCTCGACGCCCTCGCCGATCAGGGCGAGGATCGTCAGCCAGGCGATCGTCGACCACTGCACCGCGGCGAAGCCAGTGGCCCAGCCATAGAGCAGGGCGATGCCGACGATGAGAAACGTGCCGGGCAGCCCGAGCACCAGGGCAACAAACGCCACTGCGCAGCCGCTGAACAACAGCAACAGACCGCCAAGATGCATCAGGGTATCCATCGGCCGGTCACTCTAACCGAGATCGGAGACGAAAACTTCCAACGCGGAGACGCGGAGTCGCGGAGAGACGCGAGTCAGCGTGTGGCGACCTGCTTCCGCGCAACCCAATCAGACGATAGGAAGAGACCCATAGGGGGTGCATGGCAAGCAGTCGTCCTCCGCGCCTCCGCGTCTCCGCGGTGGAAGTTCTCTTCTCTTGGGGCCGGTCCCGGTTGCCTTGACTCCGTTACCCTGCCTCAGTAAGCCCAGGCTAACGCTCGTTAGCCAATCCACCTCGCATGATCACGCTCGCCGATACACCTGCCGACGCGGAGTTCCGCCGTGAACTACGCGGCTGGCTGGAGGGCAATCTGCCCGACGGTTGGCTCGCCGGGCGGCGCGACGTGCCGCACGAGGAGCGGGCGCGCTACGAATTCTTCCGCGCCTGGCAGCGGCGGCTCAATCAGGGCAATTGGCTGGCGCCGGAGTGGCCGCGCCAGCACGGCGGGCGCGGCGCCAGCTCGCGCGAGCAGATGATCTACACCGAGGAGCTGGCGCGGGTCGACGCGCCGCGCATCCTCGACAACGTCGGCCTCGGCATCGTCGGGCCGTCGTTCATCGGGGTCGGTACCGAGGCGCAGCAGCGCCGCTTCCTGCCCGGCATCCTCTCGGCCGAGGAGATGTGGTCGCTCGGTTTCTCCGAACCGAACGCCGGCTCCGATCTCGCCTCGCTGCGCACCAAGGCGGAGCGCGACGGCGACGAGTGGGTGATCACCGGGCAGAAGGTGTGGTCGAGCCGCGCCCACCTCGCCAGGTGGTGTCTGCTGCTGGCGCGCACCGATGCGCAGTTGCCGCGGCACAAGGGGCTGTCGTGCCTGTTGGTGCCGCTGCCGTGCCCGGGCATCACCATCGTGCCGACCCGCCAGCTGACCGGCGAGAGCGAGTTCTGCGAGCTGTTCATCGACGGCTGCCGCATCCCGGCCGACCAGATCCTCGGGCCGGTGAACGGCGGCTGGAACGTCATCCAGACCGCCCTCGGCCACGAGCGCGGCACGCTGTGGGCGACCGAGTTCAAGATCCGCCTCGAGAAGGGTGCGCGCAGCGTCGCGGCGATGTACGACCGCCTGCACCGCGACGGCACGGTCAGCACGGCGCAGCTCGAGCGCCAGCGCGGTCGCGTCGCCCAGGCCTGGATCGAAGCCACCGTCTTCGCGGCGCAGACGCTGCGCGTCCTGCCGCTGCTCGAGCACGCCACCGTGGCGCCGCCGGAAGCCGCCCTGCAGAAGCTCTTCGGCAGCGAGATCGAACAGCGCATCGAGGACCTCGCGCTCGATCTGCAGGGCCCGTTCGCCCAGCTCTATCGCGATCCCGAGCGCATGCTCGACGCCAACGACTGGCAGGAGCGCTATCTCTACGGCCGCTCGGTCACCATCTCGTCGGGGACCTCGGAGATCATGCGCAACCTACTGGCACAGCGGGCGCTCGGCTTGCCGCGGTCGTGAGGCGAGGAACAACGGATTGAACGGATTCAACCGACTCGGACAGCGTGGGATCCTCTGCAGGCGTTGAATCCGTTCAATCCGTTGTGGGAGTCTCGGGGCAGGGAAGGTGAGCATGGGCAATGACGACGATCGCGCGCTCGTAGGGCTGCGGGTCCTCGACCTCACCGAGGAGGCGGGGCACCTCGCCGGCCGCATTCTTGCCGACCTCGGCGCGGAGGTGCTGAAGATCGAGCCGCCGGGCGGCGATCCGCTGCGCCAGCGTGGACCGTTCGTCGGCGGCACGCCGCATCCCGACTGCGGCGCGTCGTGGATCGCGCGCAACCTCGGCAAGCGCAGCGCCGTACTCGATCTGAATCGGCCCGCCGATGTCGAACGTCTCGGCACGCTGGCGGCCGAGGCCGACGTCCTCATCGAGAGCTTCGCGCCCGGCCGGCTCGACCAGCTCGGCCTCGGCTGGGCGGCGTTGCAGGCGCGCAATCCGCGCCTGGTGCTGTGCTCGATCACGCCGTTCGGCCAGCGCGGCCCGCGCGCCGGCGCGCGCGGCTCGGACCTCAGCGTGCTGGCGAGCTGCGGCAATCTGTTCATGACCGGCGACGCCGACCGCGCCCCGGTGCGCTGCTCGATGCCGGTGACGCACTACCACGGCGGTGCCGAAGCGGCCGCGGGGATCATGTTCGCGCTCATCGCCCGCGACCGCAGCGGCGCCGGGCAGCATGTCGACGTCTCCCTGCAGGAGCTGATGCTGATGCCCAACATGTCGAACCCGGCGCAGGCCTGGGTGCAGGGCTATCGCGGCCAGCGCTCGGGCAACTTCAATCGCGTCGGCGAGACCATCCAACAGGAGATCTGGCCGTGCAAGGACGGCTTCGTCAGCTTCGCCCTGCGCGGCGGTCCGGCGCGCATCCCCGGCCTGATCGCCATCGTCGCCTACATGGATGAGCACGGCGTGGCGCCGCCGGTGCTGAAAGAGCGCGACTGGACCAAGTACAACAGCAACCGCACGACGCAGGCCGAGGTCGACGCCATCGCGGCTCCGTTCGCTGCCTTCTTCAAGACCAAGACGATGCAGGAGCTCTACGAGGCGGCGTGCACCCGGCGCCTGATGCTGGCGCCGGCCAACACCGAGCGCGAAGTGCTCGCCAGCCGCCAATCGAAGGCGCGCGAGTACTTCACCACCATTCCCGCCCCGCACGGCCGCGGCGAGGCGCTGCCGGTGCCGGCGCGCTTCGCGCTGTTCCCACTCGCCCACATCGGCGCCGCCGCCCCGGCCCTGGGCGATGCACCAGGTGGATTCGCCAGCACGCGCGGCTTCGCCGCTCCGGCCACACGCACAACGCCAAACGCGAAACGCCAGACCGGCATCTTCTCAGGTCTCAAGGTGGCCGAGTTCGGCGCCGGCGCCGCGGCGCCGCTGGCGACGCGTTATTTCGCCGACCAGGGCGCGACGGTGATCAAGGTCGAGTCGCGCCAGCGCCCCGACTTCCTGCGCACGCTGCGCGACGACGGCTCCGGCCAGCTCGACAACAGCCTGTTCTTCGCCGTGCTCAATCCGAACAAGCTGAGCGCCGGTCTCAACATGAAGGCGCCCGGGGCGGTCGACGTCGCCAAGCGTCTGATCGGCTGGGCCGACGTCGTGATCGAGAACTTCGCCCCCGGCGTGATGGAGAAATGGGGGCTGGGCTACGCCGCGATCCGCCAGTGGCATCCCGGCGTGATCATGATCAGCACCTGCCTGTGGGGGCAGACCGGGCCCGAACGCGCCTACCCCGGCTTCGGCGGCCAGGGCTCGGCGCTGGCCGGGTTCAACTACCTGACCGGCTGGCCCGATCGCGAGCCGCTCGGACCGTTCGGCACCATCACCGACTCGATCTCGCCGCGCTTTGCCGCCGTCGCGGTCGGCGCGGCGCTGCTGCACCGCGCCCGGACCGGCGCGGGCGCGTACATCGACGTTTCACAGGTCGAGACCGGCGTCTACGGCCTGAGCGAGTGGCTGCTCGCCTACGCCGCCAGCGGGGTGAGCCGCGGGCGCATCGGCAATCGCTCGCTGTACGCCGCGCCGCATGGCGTCTTCCCCTGCGCCGGCGAGGAGCGCTGGATCGCCATCGCCGTTCACGACGACGACGACTGGCAGCGTCTGGTGCGCGCCATGGGCGCACCGGCCTGGGCCACGGCGGCGGAGCTGGCGACCGTCGCCGGGCGCCTGCGCGCGGTCGACGCGCTGGAGCAACAGCTCGCCGTGTGGACGCGGCCGCAGGACGCCGGCCGCCTCGCCGCGCAGTTGCAGGCCGCCGGCATCGATGCGGCCCTGGTGGCCGACATGCAGGACCTGCTCAAGGACCCGCAGCTCGCCGACCGCGGTCACTTCACCGAGCTCGAGCACCCCGTCGTCGGCCGCTACGTGGTGGAAGCCAACGGCCTGCGTTTCTCCGACTCGCCGATGCAGTTCACCCGCCCGGCGCCATTGCTCGCGGCCGACAGCGACGAGGCCTACTGCACCCACGTCGGCCTGTCGCGCGAGGAATTCGAGGCGCTGATGGCGGCTGGGGTTCTCGCATGACGCTGGCATCGCTGCGAGCGACGCCCTTCGACAAGCTCAGGGCGAACGGAAGGGTGATCCGTTCCTGGGCGAACGGAAGCGGGATCCGTTCGTGGCGAACGGAAGGGTAATCCGTTCGTGCTGAGCTTGTCGAAGCACCGGGTTGGGCATCGCGGCAGCCTGGCGAGACGCGCGAGCAACCGGCGAGCAGGCTGACTGCCAACGATGTCGTTCGCCGGCCGACTACTCATCCCCACCTCGCACGGCCAGCTCGAGGCGATCTACCGGCCGCCCGCCGAGCCGGCGCAGCGCGTCGCGTTGGTGCTGCATCCGCATCCGCTCTACGGCGGGACGATGCACAACAAGGTCGTCTACCACACCGCCAAAGCGCTCGAGGAGCGCGGCGTCCTGACGTTGCGGATCAACTTCCGCGGCGTCGAGGGCAGCAGCGGCGGGCACGATCACGGGCATGGTGAGGTCGACGACGCGCGCGTCGCGCTCGACTACCTGCTGGCGCAGCAGCCGCAGGCGCGCGACGTGCTGGTCGCCGGCTTCTCCTTCGGCGCCATGGTCGCCCTGCGTTTCGGCTGCGCCGACCGGCGCGCCCAGCGGATCGTGGCCATCGGCACGCCGGCGCGCTGGCTCGATGCCGCGCTGTTTGCCGAGTGTGCGACGCCGATCGACTTCATCCACGGCGAGCGCGACGACGTCGCCCCGCTCGCCGACCTCGAGCGGCTGGTCGCCCGCGACCGCATCCACGTCATCCCCGGCGCCGATCACTTCTTCGAGCGGCACCTCGACGCCCTGCGCGATACGCTCCGCCGTCTCGTCTAGTCGGCGCCGGCCGCCTCCGGCGGCACACACGCTCGTCGAAAGAGGATCGAGCCCCCGCCCTGGCGCCAGTCCGGCGCGCGTGGCTAGATAGCCTGCAGGTGGACCACGCGATGACGTCGATGAGCAGTACAACCGCCGCGCGCTACAGCGCGCCAGCCCTGGAGGGATGAGCGCGCGATCCATCGGCCCCGACCGTACGCTCCCAAGCCCCCTCCAGCGATTGCCGGAGGGGGCTTTTTCGTTTCACAGGAGGCCTGCCATGAGCCGAGAGAACAGCATCCAGTCGACCGTCGCCGAGGACACCATCCTGGTGTGCGCGGACGATTTCGAGCGCCTCGAGAGCCTGATCGCAGCGAGCGGCAAGCGCCGCGATGCGGCGGCCATGGTCGCCTTGCAGGGCGAGCTCGACCGGGCGCGCGTGGTCGAGGCCGAGGCGATCCCGCACGACGTGGTGAAGATGCGCTCACGGGTGCGCTTCGTCGACGAGTCGACCGGCGCGGCGGAGACGGTGACCCTGGTGTATCCGTTCGAGGCCGATGCGACGCGTGGCTATGTGTCCGTGCTGGCCCCACTGGGCAGCGCGCTCATCGGGCTGCGCATCGGCCAGGCGGTCGCCTGGCCGATGCCGAACGGGTCGGTGCGCCAGTTGCGCGTCCTCGCGGTGGAGGACGGCGATTCGCCGGCCTGAACCGGGAGGGCGCCTCGCCCTCCCACTACAGGCGGGCGTCGATAGATTGCCGCAGCGTCAAAGCCGCATTTCGCATAGGATGATAGATAGGCAAGAGGCGAATCAGATTACATAGAATAGAGCTGGCACGGGGGCCTGACGCGAATCTTGCTACCGACGGCAGATATGCCTGGAGCACGACCGCGAAAGCACCGGCGGACCCGCCTGACCGCGTTTCTCCTCTTGCGCTATACGCTCATCGCCGCGACGGCCTACCTGCTGATCGTCGAGCAGGGGTTTGCCCCCCCTCCGCCGGTGACGATCCTGCTGGTGGTGGGGGCGCTGGCATCCAATGTCGTGCTCGGCCGCCTGCCGGGGCGCATAACCCGCTCGTCCCGCTTCGCCCTGGCCGTGGTCGTCGGCGACACCGTCTGGATCACCGCCGCGCTGGTGACCAGCGGCAAGTTCAGCGGCGAGTTCTTCTATCTATATTTTCTCGTGCTGCTGATGGCGGCGATCGGTGAGAACCTGCAGCTGGTCGCGCTCGGCGCGCTGGCGGTCTGTGGCGCCTATCTCTACCTGCTGATGGCGAGCGGGACGTGGTCGCTGTGGAGCTCGCCGTCGTTGATCCGCATTCCGTTCCTGTTCGCGGCGGCGGCGTTCTACGGCCATCTCGTCGACCGGGCGCGGCACGAGCGGCGGCGCGCCGATCGCAGCACCGAGGAACTGCGCGCCGAAGCGGAGGTGGCGGCGGCGTTGGTGCGGGTGGGCCGGGCGATGATCTCGTCGCTCGACACCCCGGTGATCCTCGACCGCTTGTGCGAGGTGACCACCGAGGTGCTGGCCTGCGATCGCAGCCGCACCTTCCTGCTCGACCACGAGGCGGGCGTCTTCGTGCCGTTGGCCGCCTACGGCGACGCGCCGGAGTGGTGGGCCGGGGCGCGCCTGGTGCGCATCCCGCGCGCTCCGCTGGCGGCCCTGTTGGCCAGTCTCGAAAGCGAGGATGTCGCGCAGGTCGGGGGGCACGCGCCGGCACCGCTGGCGCTGGGGGGCGATGACCAGGCGATCATCGCCATGGCGCTGCGGCGCGGCAACGAGGTGATCGGCATCCACACCGCCAGCCTCGGCCAGGGCCGCCCGCCCTTCTCGCCGCGCCAGCAGCAGATCGCCCGCAAGCTGGCCCAGATCGCCTCGATGTCGCTCGCCAACGCCAAGCTGGTGGAGGAGCTGGAGAGCGCCAACCGCATCAAGTCGGACTTCGTGGCCTCGATGTCGCACGAGCTGCGCACGCCGCTCAACCTGATCATCGGCTACAATGAGCTGCTGATCGACGGCGCCTTCGGCCCGGTGCCGGGCGAGCAGCGCGAGGTGCTGCAGCGCGTCGCGCACAGCTCGCGCGAGCTGCTCGATATGATCCAGGCGACGCTCGACCTGAGCCGCCTGGAGTCCAACCGCGTCGCCCTGGAGGCCGCGGCCGTCGACCCAGGGGTGATTCTCGCCGAGCTCGAGGCCGAGACCCGTGCCCTGCGCGCCGCCTGCACGCTGCGGTTCGAGTGGGCTGCCGACGACGACCTGCCGACCCTGTATACCGACGCCGTCAAGCTGAAGATGGTGCTCAAGAACCTGATCGGCAACGCGTTCAAGTTCACCGAGCGCGGCGGCATCGCGGTGCGCGCGTCGGCGCGCGCCGACGGGGTCGAGTTCGCCGTCAGCGACACCGGTATCGGCATCGCGCCGGCCGATCAGGGGCTGATCTTCGAGCCCTTCCACCAGGTGGCGCGCGACCGCGGCCGCCATCGCAGCGGCGCCGGGCTGGGGCTCTACATCGCGCGCCGGCTGACCGAGATGCTCGGCGGCACGATCGGGCTGGAGAGTGTGGTCGATCGCGGCTCGACCTTCCGCATCTGGATCGCCGCCGTGCCGCCGGCGTTGGTCGCGCTCGAGATGGGGGCGAGTCCGCTGCCGGCCACCGACTGGCGGCGCGCCGCCACCGGC